>CAZQFX010000028.1:0-22770 GCA_964592775.1 uncultured Actinomycetota bacterium | reverse complement strand
GCGAGAAGGACATCTACTATCCGGAGCGGGCGGAGGCACGGGCGCAGGCTGATGCGGAAGATCTCGTCGCTGCGCTCGGCCGGCGCAAGGAGGAGATCGCCTCCATGCGAGAGGGGGAAGCGGCCCCATCCATGCTGCTGGCCGCTTACGACACCGAACTCATGGGACACTGGTGGCTCGAAGGTCCGCGATGGCTGCGGGCGGCCCTGGGCCTGCTCGGCGGAGATACGGTTCTCCCCTCCCGGGTGGCGGAAGAAGCGCTGGCCGGAAAGCCGCCCGGCATCTCCCCTCCCATGACCGCCTGGAACGTGGACGGCACCTTTTCCACCTGGGTGAACCAGGGCACCGCGGATATATGGCGCGATGTCCACTGCTGCGAGGAGGACTTCGATAGACGTGTCGTGAAGAGCGGCGGGAGCGCGGATACAGAGCGCGTCCTGGCCCAGGCGGCGCGCGAGATGCTGCTCATGGAGGCGAGCGACTGGCCCTTCATGATCACCCGCGACACGGCCGCCGCATACGCCCGCGACCGTTTCAGCTCCCACCGGGACAGGTTCGCCACCCTCATGCGAATGCTGGACCGCGGGTCCATCGACCCGGATGAGCTCGCCTCACTGGAGGAGGCGGACAACCTTTTCCCCTGGCTGACCTCGGAATACTGGTGTTGACCTCCGGGCGTACGCGCGCCAGGCCTCCACATTCGGAAATGGAGTCACGGGGCACCATGCCGCCGCCCCCGGGCGTCGGCATCGCTTTCGCGATACAGACTATCGAGGGGTGGTTGCAGACGGCCGGGGGACGGACGACCGGGGATCGGATTACCGGGGACCAGGGACCGGGGAGCGGACCGGTGATCGGTTGCCATATATAGAAGGTTTTATTAGAATATTTGTGCTTGTCTTGACCCGTAGGGACATCGCAAAACGTACCAGCGGCGGCCAGTAGATGCGCCGCGCCGTTTGAGAACGGGGCATATTATGAACGTAGTGATCCTCTCCTGGGAATATCCGCCCAGGATAATCGGCGGCTTGGGGACCCACGTACACCAGTTGGCGGTAAACCTGGCGCGCATGGGGGTGAACATACACGTGGTCACGAAGGACGCGCCGGACGCTCCCGACTTCGAGGTGGCGGATGGCGTGCAGATCCACCGCGTCCCCCTCTACGCTCCCGAGATCCCCCAGGAGGAGTGGGTTTCCTGGACGCTGCAGTTCAACATCGCCCTGCTGGAGCGGGCCGTGCCCATAATCAACGAGAGGATCGGCAGGGTCCACGTCCTGCACGCCCACGACTGGCTGGTGGCCCACGCCGCCATCGCCCTGAAACACGCCTACCGCATACCCCTCGTATCCACCATCCACGCCACGGAGTACGGGCGCCACCAGGGGCATATACCGGAAGGGATGTCCAGGATCATCCACCAGGTCGAATGGTGGCTGACCTACGAGAGCGTGCGCTCCATCACCTGCAGCAATTACATGCGGGACGAGGTCGCGCGCATCTTCGAGCTGCCCGGAGACAAGATCGCCGTCATACCCAACGGCATAGAGCACGAACAGTTCCGCAGCGATGCAGATACCGAGCGCGTGCGCAGGCAATTCGTCGAGCCCGATGCGCGCATGATCTTCTTCGTCGGGCGCCTGGTCTACGAGAAGGGCGTGCAGACGGTCATAGAAGCCATGCCGCGCATGCTGCGGGAATTCCCCGATCTGCGTTTCTTGGTGGCCGGCACGGGCCCCCATGCCCGGGCCCTGCAGGTGATGATCGACGAGTTCGGCCTGGGCGGGAAGATCAAGCTACTGGGTTTCGTGGACGCGGAGAAGCTGGCCATGTTCTACAAGTGCGCCGATATCACCGTGGTCCCCAGCATCTACGAGCCCTTCGGGATGGTGGTGCTCGAGGCCATGGTCGCCGGCTGCCCGGTTATCGTCGCGGATACCGGCGGCCTCAAGGAGATCGTGGTGCACGAGGAGACCGGGCTCTGCTTCCGGCCGGGCAACCCGGAATCGCTGGCCGAAGCGATGAGCCGCGTTCTGCGGGACGAGGGGCTGGCGCAGCGGCTGACCGGCGACGCCCAGAAGTTCATCGGCGAGAAGTACAACTGGGGGCGCATCGCCCGCCACACCATGGACGTCTACCGGCGCTCCATCAGGGAATACGAGTACCGGCCCCGCGCCCTCTCCGTCTGTCCCCCCATACCCCAGCGCGCCGAAGGCGTATGATCTGACCGCTGACATCGGATAGTCTGCATCGCGTAAGCGGCCGCGCCGAAGGCGCAGCGGTGCTTGTGGCAAGCGAAGCGAAGGCGGCCAGCGCCGGGGCGGAGCACGGCGAGACCCCGGCCTGGCACGTGTACGTTCGGGATTTGACCATGGAATTGGGACTGAAGAGCGGGTTGGACCGCATATTCCTCCCCGCCTCCGTGGCCATGGTCGGGTACTCACCTTCTCCAATCCCGCGGACCTGGGCTTCGGAGCCGTGATACCCGGGAACTGCCTCACTCCCACCGCGGCCTGTTTCGCCCTGCGCGCATACCAGGAGTACCACCTGGCCATGGAGGCCCGCTGACCCGATCATGACACAGGGCGAACTGATCGACTAATGGCGAAGCGGTTACATCCATGCCAGTTCGCTCGATCATAGCATCCCCGGTGCACCACCTTGGCGTTCGCCGCTCGCGGTCAGATCTCCCGAGGCTCGATAAGAAGCTTGATGCCCGCGATTATCTCCAGCACCCTCTCGGACGAGAGGGTGCTGATCTTTTCCTCCAGCGCATGCTTGTCCACCGTGTAGACCTGTGATACGTTGACCACGCTGCGGCGGCGCAATCCGGCTTCACCCTTTGCGAGCAGGACGTTGCCCGGGGCCTCGGCCCGCTTGAGGTTAGAGGTAAGGGCACAGAGAACCACGGTTCTGATGCGGCTCATATTAAAGAGGTCGTTCTGTACGACGACATATGGATGCCGATAGCCGGGCTCGGACCCGGATGGCTCTTCCATCTCCACCCAGTAGACATCCCCCTGTCGGATCACCATTCATCCTTGATTAGTTCACGCTGACGCCGTTTCATGGCGGCAAGGCCGGCTTTCTCCCCGGCGTCCGGCTCCTCCGCATAGGCGGCATCGATTCTCCTCAGGAGCTCCTCGTTCTCGTATTTCGCGATGAAGCTCTCGAGGGCCATGGCATAGAAGCGGCTGCGGGACAGCCCCAGTCTCGATGCGATCTCCTCCGCTTCCCCGAAGATGTTGTCAGGTAAGGATATCGCCGTCTTTACGTTGGGCATTGTTTGTACCTTCTTTCATACTACTTGTATAACATATGGTATGAATTATGTCCATTCAAGGTTCCTATCAACGTGATACGTGCTCCCTCAGTTGCCGGGCGGCCTCCTCGGGAGCGAGGATGTTGAGGTGCATGCCCGTCGCCATCTCGAAGCCGGCGCTGATGATGATGCGGGGGATCATCTCCACGTGCCAGTGATAATATGCATGGTTCTTGCCGTCATTGGGGGCTGTGTGTATCCAGAGATTGTAGGGCGGATCGCCCAGTAGAGAAGAGATGGCCCCGAGGGTGCGGATGAGGACCTCCGCCATGCCCTCTATCTCCCCTTCGTCGATGGCGGCGAAGTCCGGGTTGTGCCGGCGGGGCGCGAAACGTATCTCGAAAGGAGCGCGGGCGGCGTAGGGCGCAAAGGCCGTCCAAGTCCCGTTCTCCAGCACCACCCTGCCGTCCTCCCGCGCCTCTTCCGCCGTCACGCACAGCGGGCACCCCTTCCTTGACCGGCGGGCTTCACGCAGCTCGTCCGAGATGGCGCGCGAGACCATGGGAAGGACGAAGACCTGGGCATGGGGATGGTCCAGGGAGGCGCCGGCTTCCCGCTTGTGGTTGATGATGACCTGCACCTGCTTTATACGGGGCTGAGCGGCGAAATGCCGGTAACGCGCGAGGTAGGCATGCATCAGCCCCACGGCCTCCTCGTGGTCCATATCGCCCAGCGAGCGGTCGTGCTGCGGTGAGTTGACGATGACCTCGTGGCCGCCGTGCCCCGGGCGGCCGACCCTGGTGCCGCGCCTCCAGCCCCGCGTACCCGCCTCGGGCATGAAGGCGGGGTAGAGGTTGGGCACCACCCTCACCTTCCAACCCGGCGAGTCGGGCGGGCCCCCCTCCCTTCCCGCGGCCCACGTCTCAGGCGGGGTCAGCGATTCGCTGCCGGGGCAGAAGGGGCAGGCGGGTTCCGCAGGGGAAGCTCCGGGAACTGCGCCGGGGCGGCGCGAACGTCCCACCGCCAGGATGGACCAGACGCCAGTTACAGGGTCTTGTCTTAACTCCGGGAGCGCGAAATCCGGACCGTTGTCAGCCATGCTCGCTTACCACCGTTCGCCGATCACGCGAGGCCATTTTGCGCGCAGCGCCTCGCCTTTTCCTTCGCTCACTCAGTTTGGCACGTCCCACCCGGCGGCTCCGCGTTCCCGCTCTCCTCCTCCGCCGCCCCGGCGCCGAGGGGCCGTGGCCTCCAACCCAGCACCCTGGCCGGGATGCCACCGACCACGGCGTAAGGAGGCACGTCGCGGTTCACCAGGCTCATGGCGCCGATCACCGAGCCCCTGCCCACGGTGACGCCGCGCAGGATGGAAGCCTTCTCACCCACCCATATGTCCCCCTCCAGGCGGATGGGCTTCTTGGTGATGCCCTGGGAACGTATGGCGATAACCGGGTCCCAGTAGTTGTGGTCGAAGTCGACGATGTAGACGGAGTCGGCGAACAGGCATTCCGGCCCGATGTGAACGCCGGCGTAGCAGTTCACGGTGTTATCGGTGCCGAAGATGGTGTTGTCGCCGATATACAGCTCTCCCTCGTGGCAGCGCAGGGCGTTGTTGGTCCCGATCCACACCCAGCGCCCGATGCGGATGGTGGCTCCCTTTTTCGCCACCACCTGGTAGCGGCGGGGCAGGAAGATGAAACCCTCGGTCTTCACCCTCGGGTGCAGGACCCTGAAGCGCGCGAAACGGTAGAGCCAGCGCCAGTAGCGCAGGCCGTACATGCGCTTTGCGCGCACGAAACGAAGGGTGCGCACCAGCCAGGTCCAGCCGCGGGGACGCTCGCCCTGGCCGCCCTCCAGCCCGGCCCCCTTCTCCACCTCCCGCAGGGCCTCAACGGGGTTCTTGCCCGGCGGGGTCGGCCCCGGGCATGACGTATCCTCCCGCTCGAGTCCCCCGCCATCGAAGTCCTCCGCATGAGATGTCCCGCGTCCGGGGCTCGCCCCGGGTTCTGAGCCGTCTTTCATAGTCACTTTTCCAGGTATACGATAAGGTTGTAGAACCAGCCGCGCGGCAGGTAGGGGTAGAGCTTCTGGTCCCACTTGCGTACCCGCTTGTAGGTGTTGTAGGCGCCCCAGCGCCAGCGGTCGGTGATATTCTCCTCGCTCACGCTCCCCTCCACGGTGCGGATCATCCAGCCGATGAAGCTGGAGATGAGCTCCTCCGACTCGAAGCGCACCTCGCTAAAGCCCGCTTTACCGGCCATTGCGCATAGCTCCCGTGGCCGGAAGTTATGGATGTCCACCATGAATTCCAGCTCCTGAAGCTCGTGGTCCCCGGGTGAAGCGGAGGCATTGTAGGAGCGCAATACGATCCTTTTCTTCCCCAGCCTGCCTCCCATCCGCGCATACCATCTCACCGCGAAGGAGACCAGCGCCTTGGCGGCCCTGGCCAGCCGGTGTCCCGCCACCGTGGGCTCTCCCGCGACCACGCATTTCCCGCCCGGCTTGAGCACGCGGTATATCTCCCGGAAGGAGGTATCCAGGTCGGGAAGATGGTGGAGGACGGCATGGCCGATGACCAGGTCGAAGGACCCGTCATCGTAGGGAAGACGCTCGGCGTCGGCCTGCTGGAGATGGACGGTCACTCCCAGGTTGTCCGCGTTGTCCTGGCAGACATCGAGCATGCCCTTGGAGATATCGCAGCCCCAGGCTTCGTCGAGCACCCCGGCCAGCCCCAGGTTGAGCATGGCGTACCCGGTGCCGCATCCGATCTCCATTACCCGCACGCCGCGCGGGAAGCAACCACCCAGGCCCAGCTCGAACTTGGAGAGCACGAACTCCGCCATGTCGTCGTCGAAGCGTATGGCCCATTTCTTGTCGTATTCACGGCTGGTCTCGTCGTGAAATACCAGGTTTGCTTCCTTGATATCCATGGCAATGATTATATGCATGGGGCTTGAGCGAGGAAAGGTCTCGAGACTGACCCCACCATCTGCCATCATCTACAATAGGGGATGGTGGATATGCGGAGGAAGATCGAGGAGGTCGAAGATAAGCGGACAGAGACGGCCGGGGTAGCCCGTCATCGTGCTGGCCACTGCGCTCTCATCCCTGCTTCTCTCGGGCTGCGGCGAGACGAGAGGAGCCGGGGGAAGGCGCCAACGGGACGGCGGGAGCGATTTCGAGCGCTTCTTCGACCAGCGACCCGTCGAGCGGGACCTACCGCGGGTGTAGCGGGAGCCCGGTGCGAAGAGCACGAGGTGGCAGGGCGGAACCATATATCCATCGTATCTCATATGGGTACCCCGGGAGGCCCCGTGACTTCACGGGTATGCGATTTAGTATTTGCATCAGAACCTCGCGTTTAATCTAGAATAGATATCGGATGAGCGGTGATGGTTGGGAGGATATGGCAGGCGGCCGGCACGCTCCCGGCAAGCGGCGGATCCAGGGGAGATATGTCCGATACACCGAGAAGGCGTGAGCGCAGGAGGAGGCTTTCGGAGCGCTGGTGGGCCCCGGGAGACATGGTTGTCGTACTGGCGGTTGTCATACTGAGCGCGTTCCTCATCGCCCAGGGCGTGGCCGGGGCCGGATCCGATTCCGGCCTGGAAGTGAGGGTCATGGCCGGCGGAACGGAAGTCCTCGTCCGGCCCCTCAACCGCGACTCCGGGGAATTGACCGTCATCGGTTACCAGGGCGAGAGCTACCTGGAGATCAGTGGCGGCCGGGTGCACATGATAGACTCCGCCTGCCCGGATAAGCTATGCGTGAAGACGGGGTGGATATCCCGCCCCGGCGAGAGCATAGTCTGTCTCCCGAACCGGGTGGTGATCGAGATAAGGAGCGGCGAAGGAGGGCCGGATGTCGTCAACCAGTGAGCGTATCGCGAGGATACCGGTTTCCCCGCTCTCCGACCGCCGTGCATATCTCGTGAGCCGGATGGGACTGCTGGTAGCCCTGGGCCTGGTGCTGCAGATCATCGAGGGTTCCATCCCCCCCATCCTGCCGCTCCCCGGGGCCAAGTTGGGCCTGGCCAACCTGGCCACGGTCATCGCCCTCGCCACCCTGGGACCGTGGGAAGCCCTGGGCGTGAACGTGCTGCGCTGCCTGCTGGGAGGACTGCTGCGCGGCAGTTTCGTCGGCCTTACCTTGAGCCTCACCGCGGGGACCGCCGCCACCCTGGTCATGGCCGCACTTTTCGTCCTCGGACCCCGTGTCTTGAGCCTCACCGGCATAAGCATCGCGGGCGCGGTCACCCACAACGCCGTGCAACTGTGGGTGGCCATGTGGCTGGTAGGGTTCCCCGGCCTGAAGTATTACCTGCCTTACCTGCTGCTTATCGCCCTGCCCACGGGATTTTTCATCGGCGTCGCCGCGCGCCGGCTTGCCCTCGCCCTCGGCCGTACCCTTTCCAGGGAGGTGTGTTGACCTGTACGCGGGAGACGGCGGCAATCCGGCACTGCTCTGCGAGGATGTGGCTTTCGCCTATCCGGGCAGGGAGAGCGTCCCGGCGCTCGAGGGTGTCTCCCTGGAGATAGCAGAGGGTGAATTCGTTGCCGTAGCGGGGTTGAACGGCTCCGGAAAGTCCACTTTGTGCAGGCTCTTCAACGCGCTCCTGCTGCCCCGGCGGGGAAGGGTGGTCTCCTGCGGCCTCGATACATCACTCCCCGAAAACATCGCCGAGATCCGCAGGCGGGTGGGGTTGATCATGCAGAATCCCGACAACCAGATCGTCGGCCCTACAGTGGAGGACGACGTGGCCTTCGGGCCCGAGAACCTCGCCCTTCCCCGTGAAGAGATCCGTGCCAGGGTCGAGGAAACCCTGGAGACGATGGGATTGTCCGCCCTGCGCGGCCGCGAGCCGCACCTGCTCTCGCTGGGGGAGAGAAAGCGCCTCGCGGTTGCGGGGGTGATGGCCGTACACCCCCGTGTCCTGGTCTCCGATGAATCGACCTCCATGCTCGATCCCCCCATGCGTGCCGAGACCATCGCGCTCTTCGCAAGGCTGAGGGGCGAGACGGGGGTCGCGGTCGTCCACGCCACCCACCAGCCCGAGGAGATACTGGCGGCCGACCGCGTGATCCTGCTCGGCGGCGGGCGACTGCTCTTCGCCGGCACCCCCGGGGAGCTTTTCGAGTCGCCGGAACTGGCGGAGGAACACGGGCTGCGCCCCACTTCCATCTACCTGCTGGCGCGGGAGTTGGATAAGCGAGGCTGCACGCTCCCCGCCGCAAACCTGGATGCGAAGGAGGTGGCGCGACGACTGTGGGCATCGCGCTCAAGCAAGTAGGCTTCACTTATCTGCCGGGAACACCCATGGCCTGGGAGGTCCTCTCGTCCATCGACCTGGAGCTGCGGGAGGGCGAGATACTCTGCCTCATGGGCCGGACGGGCGCGGGCAAGTCCACCCTCCTGGGAGTGATATCCGGTCTCCAGGAGTTGACCGGCGGCGAGATCCTCCTGGACGGCAAGCGCCTCGAGGGCCGGTCCGGAGGCCGCGCCCTGCGCGACGCGGTGGGCATGCTGTTCCAGTCCTCGGAAAGGCAGCTCTTCGCGGAGACGGTGGGGAAGGACGTGGCCTTCGGCCCCCGTAACCAGGGCAAGTCGGGAGCGGAGCTGGAGAGAAGCGTGCATGAGTCCCTCGCGGCGGTCGGCCTCGACCCGGAGGCGTATTACTCCAGGTCCCCCGTCTCCTTGAGCGCAGGCGAGATGCGCCGTGCGGCCCTGGCGGGAGTACTGGCCATGCGGCCACGCTACCTGCTCCTGGACGAGCCCTCCTCCGGCCTCGACCTGCCGGGGCGGGAAAGGTTGTACCTTGCCCTGGAGGAGCTGCGTGACGGTGGCGTGGGGGTGCTCGTCGTCACCCACGACTGGGAGGAGGTCGAGCTGCTCGCGGACCGGGTCGCCGTTCTGTCGCAAGGGCGTATCCTGCTGGAAGGAGCGAAGGAAGACGTGCTCACGGCGGCGGTTGGGCTCGGGACGGCGGGCCTGAGGCCACCGTCCCTGGTGGCGGTGCTGGCCGAACTGCGCCGCCTCGGCCTGGACCTTCCCCCCTACATCCCCTCTCCCACGGAGGCGGCAGCCGCCATAACCAGGGCCCTGGAGGAGGCGGCACGATGAGGAACCTGAACCGCGTGAGCATCGGCCAGCATTATCCCATCGCATCTCCCGTCCATAACCTCGACGCCCGCGTCAAGATAATCTGTGCCATGGCGCTCATCGTAGGGGCTTTCGTCGCGGATAGTGCCGTGAGCGTGCTGCTCCTCTTCCTCTTCACGTTGGCGGCTATCTACGCGGCGAAGTTGCCTCCCCTGCAGGTCCTCTCCGCCCTCCGTTCCGTCCTTGCCCTGCTGCTCATCACCGCACTCGCCCAACTCTTCTTCTCCCCCGGACGGATCTTGTGGGCATGGGGGCCTTTCGCGGTGACCAACACCGGGATAGAGAACGGCGTCCTTTATTCCCTGCGCCTGGCCATGGCCGTGATGCTCATGTGCGTGCTCACCATGACCACCAATGCGGTGGAACTGCTCGTGGGGTTGGAGAGCCTGATGTCACCGCTTCGCCTGGTGAGGTTCCCCGTGCAAGAGGCGGCCATGATCCTGACCATGGCCTTGCGTTTCCTGCCCGTGATGCTCACCCGGTCCGGCGAGATAGCCCGGGTGCAGGAAGCCCGCGGTGCCGACTTCTCCAGCGGGAGACTGCTGCGCCGAGCACGCTCCCTGCTCCCCCTGTTCGTGCCCCTGTTCACGGGTTGTTTCCGGGACGCCGAGGAACTGGGGACCGCCCTCGCATCGCGGGGTTACCGGGGAGGCAAAGGCCGTACCCGTTACCGTGCCGCCAGTCTCGGCCTCTCCGACCTTGCGGCGCTCGCCGTGGTAACCGCCTTCCTGGCGCTGGCGATATGGATTCCATATTAAGCGCTCAGATCCGATAAATACGCCCGCATTCCACCGCCGCCGCATACCCGCCCGCCTGTCCCGCGCCGTGCGGGATAAACTTCTGCAAAGCGCAGGAAAAAGAGCGTGGCGCAGCGACGCTCACGGTATGTCACCGCACTTATGGGCCTGGGTACCAAGTTCTCCTCCGGGCAGCGCAGCGGCGACCCCAAGCGTGGAAAATGGAAGGGATCTCGGCTGCCGGTCCCCCCGCCTACATGTCGGCTCCGAAGACCGCCAGCCGCACCAGCCAGGCGGCCGCCAGCAGCCCCAGCGACCCCCATACGATCATTTTCCAGCCTCGCGGACCCGGACGCGGCAGGATGTGTCGAGACAGCAAACATTCAGCCGCCAGCAACACCGCGGTCACAGCCGTCAGGAGCAGGAAAGGGGGCCCCAGCAAGTGCATCCGGAACGCCTCGCCGAGGCGGCCATGTGCCGTTGCCGCAAGGCTGCGGGTCATACCGCAGAGAAGGCAGGGAAGGCCGGTTATTCGATGGAAGAGGCAACCCGGCAGGATGGTGGCCACGACCCTCACCAGGTAAGGATAGAGGAAAGCCCCAGCCAGGATGAGGATACCGCCTCCCAGCAGCGCTTTTTCGCGGGAGATCCCCCGGCCTCCCTCCATCCCGGACGGCACGGCGCCGGCATACCCTAAACCGGTTCCGCCGTCTCCGCCTGCCATCGTGCCTTCCCTTCCTTTTTTGCTTCTATTATACACCCGCCGGCTGCGTTCACCGGCGGGACGCGGGAGGCTCCCGGAGCAGAGAATAGATTCGTTGCCCGAAAAGCGCGAACGGCCGTGAAGCCCTTGACCCGGGCACCGACTTCCCCCTGTCGCCTGCGCGTTGGTATATTGCGGGCGCTCTGGAGGCTGTCGCACAAACCCCGCGCCAGACATATTGCTCTCCACATATTCGCCGAAATGGCCCGTTATCGACAGTTCGCCCTCCATTATGATGCCTATTTTGCCGCAATTTTGGGAGAGCGGGATTCGTGCGAGGTTTATGCAACAGGCTCTCTGGACCAACCGTTTTCCCTTACGGTTCTTGCCGCCAGCATTTCCCGGATAAGAATCCGCCAATGGAAGCTTCGCTCCGGATAACGACCCATTCGATAAAGGCCGCCCGGCGGAAACAACGCGCCGGGGCAAAGCGAGTTGCCGGGACCTCAAGCAATGCATTATATAGACCGATTCACCAGGTAACGGAGAAACTCCTTAGGTGGTAGGATGCGCAAGGTCAGAGAACTCGGTGGGGAAGAAGGCTTCTCATTGCTGGAGCTGCTGATAGTCGCCGTTATTATCGGCATCCTGGTGGGCATCGCGGTGTTTTCCTTCGCCCTTTCCGTGAGTACCAGCAAGATGGCGGCCTGCAAGAGCAACCTCAAGATCGTCCGGAACCAGATGATCGTCTACTACGTCAAAAACGATTCCCGTCCCCCATCACTCGGAGACCTGGTCCCTGGCTACATCGAGGACGGCGATGACCTGCACTGCCCCGAGACGGGCGACGAATACATCTACGACGCGGGCAGCGGCGAGGTGTCCTGCCCGTATCATACAGATCCCTGAGCGACCGGGAGGAGAGGACCGACGATGAAATACGCGAAGTTCGAGCGCATAGTCATCCTGGTTATCGCCATCGCCATCGCGGTGATGGCCGCCGCCATGGTGGTTCAGAAAACGGATGGCGTGGAGATCTTCGGCCACGTGATGATGCTCGTGGTCATCGTCACCAGCTTGTACTGGGGCAAACGCGGGGCGCTCATCAGCTTCCTGGCCTGCTTTGCCTCCTATACCGCCGCCCGCTTGGTCTGGATCGGGGATTTCGGCTACGGTACGGCCATCCAGCTCATTGTGGCCAAGTTCCTCCTCTACGGCATCCTGGCCTTGCTGTGTTCATACATGCGCACGCAGTTCAGGTATTTCTTCGTCAAGCTGGAGCACCAGGACTTCATCGACGACGAGACCCAGATCGGGAACGAGCGCTTCCTGGTCAAGGAGTTGACGTCGCGCATCAACGAGAACGAGCGTTACGGGGTCCCCTTCTCGGTCATCGGCTTCACGCTGGACGATGGATTCGTGAAAAGCCTGCGAGACAAGGGCATAAGCGTACTGCGCGACCTCAGTATCTCCGTGCTCAAGAGCGATACGCGCTCCGTGGACGAGCTGGCCAGGAACCGCAACGATCTACTGGTAATCCTTCCTAGTGTAAGCAGGGAAGGAGCGCAGGTGTGCTGCAGGCGCCTGGAGGCGAAGATGCGCAAATACCTCGAACAACACCTGCACGACGGGGAGATGGAACGAATCCTGACCCTGGCTATCTACGAGTACCCGACGGATAAGGCGGAGGTTAGCGCCCTCCTGGACCGGCTCAACTCCGAGCTGGAAGGCGCCTGAGGTCAGACGTAAAAGTTGCACTTTCTGAAGTGCGGCTTTTTGGGTCTGACCCCAAGGGTTTCGTTCCCACCTCGCTTCTCCGCTTCGGGGTCAGCCCCGGAAGGGGACCAGTAGGGGTCTGCTCTGAAAATACACTCTCCGATACCATATGTTGTGCCCTCAGTCTCGTGAGATTATAGTGGTGTCGCGGCCGCGCGGCATGGATGACTGGCCCCAAGCAGTTCAAGGAACGAGGCTCATATCACATAGCCCTGGGTGGCACCGCCGCCGTTGCCGTCTCCCGCGAGGATGTCGACGATCACCGGCGAAAGGCCTATGCGGTCCGCCATCTTCACCGCCGCCCAGAAGGCGGCCAATCCAACCACGACCGCCGCCACGGCGCCGGCTGCCTGGTCGCCGCCGCCGGTCGCAAGGGCGGAGACGGCGGCCGCGGTGAAATACGCGGCGGCCATCGCCAACAGCGGGAGCCCGAAGACGACCAGGTACGAGATGGAGAGCCTGCTCGATGGCACCTCGAGCAGGACTTCGTCCCCCTCCTCGGCGCCCAGGCGGTCGAGTGCGGTGAACTCCATGGTGTGCTCGCGGTTGCGGGCGAGCAGGCCGCAGCCCCCGCACTCGGCGCAGTTCACCCTCGCCACGCGCACCAGTGCACGTTTTCCACGCTTCTCGATCACCCTGGCTCTGCATTCCATACCACCAGTGTACCTTACATGCGCGTTTTCGCGACGGCCCGCAAGGATGAGGGAGCCCCGCTTTCCGGTTCTTCTCCGGGAGCGGGAACTACTGGTGCGCCGTCCCTGGAATAGGAACGGTATATGCAAATGTGGATAGCGGGCCATGTTCATCCCGCCGGGATCGTATCGCTATCAAGCGTTCGGAGTAAAATTTCGGATATCAGAGGCTGTCGCACAAACCCTGCGCCAGACATATTGCTCTCCACATATTCGCCGAAACGGCCCGTTATTGACCGTTCGCCCTCCATTATGATGCCTATTTTGCCGCGATTTTGGGAGAGCGGGATTCGCGCGAGTTTTATGCAGCAGGATCATCACGGATATTGATTTCGGACAACTGGACAATTATATTGGGCAAGATATAAATTGGTTCTGGTTTGTTTAGATCGACGGTAGTTGCTTGAAGCGAAATGGTCCTCGCGTTCTTGAAGGCGAGCACATGGATATATCTCTGAACCCGTTCAAGAGGATAAGGGGCGGCGTCCATCCCCCTGGTTTCAAGGACCTCGCCGCCGAGGCGCCCATCAGGGATATCGCGGTACCAACCACGCTCACCATACCCATGCGGCAGCACGTCGGCGCCCCCAGCACCCCCCGCGTCAAGAAGGGGGACGAGGTGTACGTGGGTACGGTGCTGGGCGATTCGGAGGCCTACGTCTCGGCTCCCGTCCACTCCAGCGTATCCGGCAAGGTCGTCCAGGTCGTCCCGCGGGCGCATCCCGCGGGTGAGGACGTTCTCTCCGTGCTCATCGAGAACGACGGGGAGCGGCGTCCGGACCCTTCCCTGGCTCCGCCGCGTGCATGGGATGTTATGGAAGCCGGCGAGATACGCCGGGCTATCCGGGCAGCGGGCATGGTGGGCCTGGGAGGAGCCGCATTCCCCACCCACGTAAAGCTCAGCCCGCCCGGCGATTATCCCGTCGATACGGTCATCCTCAACGGCGCGGAATGCGAGCCCTATCTCACGGCGGATTACCGCCTCATGCTGGAGCAGCCCGAGGCCGTCCTGGAGGGATTGCTCGTCATCATGAGGGCCGTGGGCGCGGGCAAGGGCATCGTGGCCATCGAGGACAACAAGCCCCGGGCCCTTAAGGCGATGGCGGTGGTGTGCCGGGGAAGCGGCATCGAGGTGTCTTCTCTCGACACCTTGTATCCGCAAGGGGCCGAGAAGGTGCTCATCGACAGCCTACTGGGGCGGGAGGTGCCCTCGGGAGGCCTGCCCATGCACGTGGGGGTGGTGGTGCAGAACGTGGGCACGGCCCACGCCATCGCCCGCTACTTCTCCACCGGGATGCCCCTGGTGGAGCGGGTGGTCACCGTCACCGGCTCCGTCGTGCGCGAGCCCTCCAACCTCATGCTCCCCATCGGCACCAGCTTCGCCGCCGCCGTCGAGGCCTGCGGCGGGTTCACCGAACCGCCGGGGAAGGTGCTCATGGGGGGCCCCATGATGGGGCTGGCGCAATACACGCTGGACGTCCCGGTGGTCAAGGGCACCTCCGGCATCCTCGCGCTGTCGCGCGAGGAGACGGACTACTCTTTGCCCGCCGAGCCGGTGTGCATCCGCTGCGGCCGCTGCGTGGACGTATGCCCCATGGGCCTCATCCCCACCTACCTGGCGGCCTACGCATACAACGAGAAATGGGACGCCATGCAGCGTTTGAACATCAACGACTGTTTCGAGTGCGGCTGCTGCGCCTTCGCCTGCCCCACCAGGAACCCCATGGTGCAATTGATAAAGACGGGCAAGGCGGAGCTGGCACGGCGCAAGACGCGCATGGAACGCCGCGCCGCGGAACTCGCGGCGGCTGAAAACGACGAGGGGGGCGGAGATGGAAAATAACCTCATCGTCTCCACGTCCCCGCACATCCACGCCCCCATCAACACGCGCAGGATCATGTGCCACGTCATCGCGGCCCTCGCGCCGCTGACCGTCCTCGCGGTGGTTATCCACGGCCTGGCCGCGCTGTGGGTGCTGCTGGCATCGGTCGCGGGCGCTTTGCTGGGGGAGTTCGCCATGCAGAAGGGGCGCCGCCTGCCGGTGACCGTCTCCGACTGCAGCGCCCTGCTCACCGGCCTGCTGCTGGCCCTCACCCTGCCACCACACCTGCCGTGGTGGATCGCGGGAACGGGCGGCCTCGTGGCCACCGTACTGGGCAAACAGATATTCGGGGGCATCGGGCACAACCTCTTCAACCCCGCCCTGGTGGGGCGCGCTGTGGTCTTCGTCTCCTGGCCCGCCTACTTCGCCGCCGGCTACGCCAAGTCTGCCTCCATAGGGATCGCCAACACGGCCGCATACAAGACGATACAGACGGCTGTGGATGCCGCGGGTGGGGCGAGTCCCCTCGCCGCCATGAAACTCGTCTACGACCCATCGACGAGCCCGATCGGCCCGGGAGGCGTCCCCCAGGGCCTCTACGGATCCAGCTACTACGGGCCGCTGTTCTTCGCCAATCCCTGGGGTTGCCTGGGCGAGGTGTCGGCAGCCCTGCTCGTCCTCGGCGGCATATACCTCGTGGCCACGCGGGTGATCGACTGGCGCATCCCCGTAGTCTACGTGGGGACGGTGGCCGTCCTGACCGTCGCGACCGGCCGCGATCCCCTTTTCCATACCCTGGCCGGAGGGCTGCTCATCGGGGCCATCTACATGGCCACCGACTACACCACCAGCCCGCTGGCGCGCCGCGGCAAGCTCGTCTACGGGCTGGGGCTGGGGCTGGTCACCTGGCTGCTGCGCGGCTGGTCCAACAACCCCGAGGGCGTGATGTTCGCCATCCTCTTCATGAACTCCCTGGTGCCGCTCATCGACCGCTACATCCTGCCGAGCAGGTACGGCAAGGTCAGGAAAAAAGCCGAGGAGGTGGCGCCGGCATGACGAAGACCATCCTCAACCTGGGCCTGCGGCTGTTCGTCGTCTGCCTTATGGCGGCGATAGGCCTGGGATTCACCTATGCGGTGGTTGAAACAAGGGTAGCCGAGCAGGAACGCATAAGGCGCGTGGGGGCGGCCGGGGCGGTGCTGGCGCCCATCGAGGCGCAGCCGCAGGAGGACCCCGAGCTCACGGCCTCACTGCAGGCTGAATTCCCCGACCTCATCGGCGTCTTCGAGGGGCTGGGGCCGGGTGGAGAGGTCATCGGTTACGCCTTCGCGCTCAAGAGCAAGGGGTATAACTTCATCACCATGGCGGTGGGAGTGGACGCCAAGGGAAAGGTGACCGGGATCAAAATAGTGACCAACGAGGAGACGCCCGGGCTGGGGTCGGTGGCGGCGGAGAAACCGGAGTTCCTGGACCAGTTCAAGGGCAAGGGGCCGGACAAGCTTACCCTCAAGGTGGACGTAGACGCGGTCACCAGCGCAACTTTCACTTCGAGGGGCATCAACAACGGCGTCAACATGGCCCTGGAGATATGGAAGCACGTCCAGGACAATCCCTAGGAGAGCAGACATGGAAAAGAGACGCACCATGTTCGGCGAGTTTATCAAGGGGGTCGTGCGCATCAATCCCCTTCTCGTGCTCATGGTGGGCTTGTGCTCGGCCCTGGCCATATCCACGCGGGTGGAGAGCTGCATCTTCATGGGCTTGGCGGTCATCTTCGTTACTGTCTGCTCCAACGTCATCATCTCCCTCATGCGCGGATTCATTCCCGACCAGATCCGCATCCCCATCTACATCGTGGTCATCGCCTCCTTCGTGACCATCGTGGACCTCACCATCCGGGGCTTCTTCGAGCCCGTCCACAAACAACTGGGCGTATGGATTCCCCTCATCGTGGTCAACTGCCTCATCCTGGCCAGGGCGGAAGGGTACGCCTACGGCGCCAAGGTATCCCACGCCTTCATGGACGGACTGGGCATCGGGCTGGGCTTTACCTGCGTCCTGCTCATCATGGGCGTCTTCCGCGAGCTTTTCGGGACGGGAGAGATAGAGATGTTCGGGACCACCATCATCAGCCTAGGGAGCAAGAGCATGCCCGCCATCCTCATCCTCTTCCCGGGGGCGTTCATCACCTTCGCCATGCTCTCCGCCCTGCTGCAATGGTACCAGCAGCGCAAGAAGCCGGCGGGAAAGGAAAGGTGACGGCATGAACGAGGCGTGGAGATTCTTCCTCTTGTTCTTCGGCGCCGCCATCGTCGCCAACATACTGCTCATCCGCTTCATCGGCCTCTGCCCCTTCTTCGGCGTATCGGGCAGCCTGGAGACCTCCCTGGGCATGAGCATCTCGGTCATCTTCGTCATGGTCATGGCCACCTCGGTGAGCTGGGTGGCCTGGAACTACGCGCTCGAGCCGCTGGGGGTGGGAGAGTTCCTCTACATCCCCACCTTCATCCTGGTCATAGCCAGCCTGGTGCAGTTCGTGGAGATGGTGATCAAGAAGACCAGCCCTCCCCTCTACCGCGCCATGGGCATCTACCTGCCCCTCATCACCACCAATTGCGCGGTGCTCGCGGCGGCCACGGAGAGCGTGAAGCCCGGCTACTTCACCAAGCTGAATATCCCCTACAACTACAGCTTCGTGGAATCAGTGGTGTACACCCTGGGCGTGGCGGTGGGTTTCTCAATCGTGCTGATTATCTTCGCCGCCATGCGCGAGCGGCTGGACCTGGCGCCGGTGCCCAAGTTCTTCCGCGGCGTCCCCATCGCCTTCGTAACCGCCGCCCTCTTCTCCCTCGCTTTCATGGGCTTCGCGGGCATGTTCGGACTGTGAGGGGTTTGCGATGGACTGGTCCCTGATCTGGAAAGCGGCCATCGCCCTCTCGGGCTTCGGCGCGCTGCTGGGGGCCGTCCTGGCCATCGCCTACAGGCTCTTCCACGTGGAGATCGACCCCCGCGTGGAGGAGATCCTCGGCGCCTTGCCCGGCACCAACTGCGGCGCCTGCGGCCTGCCGGGGTGCGAGCCCGCCGCGGAGGCCGTCGTCAAGGGAACGGCGCCGGTCACCGTATGCAAGGCAGGTGGGCCCGACTTGGCGGATGAGTTAGCGCGGATCGTGGGCGTGGAGCTGGGTTCCGCCGTGCCCATGGTGGCCCACATCCACTGCCGCGGCGGCGCGACCCTCTCCCCCATCAGGGCCATATACCGGGGGGTCAACTCCTGCCGCGCCGCGGAGATAGCGGCGGGAGGGGGCAAGGCGTGCCCCTTCGGCTGCCTGTGTCTCGAGGACTGCGCGAAGGTATGTCCCGTGAACGCCATCACCTTCGACGAGGACTGTATGCGCCGCGTCAACGTGAAGAAGTGCACCGGCTGCCTATTGTGCGCGGACGTCTGTCCCCGCGGCCTCATTGAGATCGTCCCCGCCTCCGCCACGGTATTCGTGCGCTGCAAGTCGCAGCACACCGGCAAGAAGGCCTTGAGCGTGTGCAAGGTGGCGTGCATAGGGTGCAAGAGATGCGAGAAGGTCTGCCCCGAGGACGCCATCCACGTGGCCAACGGCTTTGCCGTCATCGACTACGGCAAGTGCACCAACTGCGGGGAGTGCGCCATGGCCTGCCCTACCGACAGCATCCAGCTATGGGTGGCGAGGGAAGGCCATCCCGAGGGAGGCGAGTTCGTACTCCCCGAGGGCAAGAAGAAGCGGAAGGGCTCTTCCGGCGAGGACGGCGGCCGCCCCTCAGAGAATTCGGAAGCGGCGGCGAAGGTGGCGGAATAGCTGCCGTCTTTTCCTTCGCCCTTCACCTATCCATATGTCAATACCGCGGGGTACGGATAGCGTTTTTCAGATTATTTCATTTCCTGTCAAGCTCTTCTGCGAGAAGTATGGACTAGTGAAGGACAAGAATGGTCAAGCCGGGCCGAGAGTCAAAGCTATCCATGCTTTTTCAGAAGACGTTCCAGTTATTACTATGGATGACGCGGCGCAAGCGCATGAAGTGGTGCTATAAGCGGTCAGCAAGCAGTTCCCTCAATCCCCCTCCCCCTCGGCCTCGCCGCACAGCCCGGCGATGGTGCGCCGCACCTCCTCCATGAGGTCCTCCTTGCGCTCGAGCGTATATGCGGAGGCCTCTATGGGGGCGCCGATCTCGATCCGGATTTCCTGATCGAGGAAGAAATCCAGGGTCTTGGGGGGAAGCACCTTCTCCGAGCCCCGGATCCCGACGGGGATGATGGTGGCCCCGGATTCGATGGCCATCACGAATCCGCCCTTCTTGAACTCTCCCATACGGCCGGTACGCGAGCGCGTCCCCTCGGGGGCTATCCAGAGCACGATGCCGTCCTCCATCTTGGCGCGTGCGGCGGCGAGATCCTTCTTGGCCTGCTCGAAGTCGTGGCGGTCGATGGCGATGAATTCCCCCGCCGTCATCCCCTTGCCCCAGAGGGGCACCTTGAAAAGTTCCTTCTTGGTCAACATGCGGACGCTGCCGGGTATGGCGAGCACGCTCAAGGGGATATCGTAGTGGCTGCGGTGGTTGCACATGACGATATAGCGTTTGCCCGGCTCGATGCTGATGTTGTGGGGATCGAGTACGGTGTACCTTATCGCGACGGCTTCGACCAGCTTGCCCGCCCACCATCTCAGCCACTTGTCGCCGTACCAGCGCGGGTAACCGCCCCTGAGATTGACCTTGTAGAGGACGATAAGCGTGATGCGCAGCGTGGCGTAGATGGTCACGATAATGATGCGCAGCTTCCGCAGGAGATTGGCCTTCATCCGTGAATCCTCCCTTGTTCCGACAGCCGGTATGGTCAATTCTGCATCCAAACCGCCCCGCTTGGCAACGGGATATCGCTCTGGGCTTCCATTGATGCCAAGTACACCGTTTCATAATTTCGGGGTTTCGAGGGGTGCCGACGCGGTCCGCCATGAGGCCTTCCGCTGTGATGCCTCCCGGGTACGAGATGTAAGACGGGGGATTCCGGTATGGCCGGGAGTGGAAAAAGGCGAAGCTCAGTCCGTGCCGCCGTCCCCCCTCAGCCATTTCATCGTAGGCATGAGGAACGGGTATGTGCCCACGAGACGATCGAACGCCGTCCCGCGCAGGGCTCCGCGTTCACGCGCCCAGGGCAGCCTGAAATCGTAGGCCGTCTCCACACGTGAAGGGGCTGGCAGGCCGAGGTGGCTCTCCAGGGCGGACGCCGTACGCAGCACGAACTCCTCGAATATCGCGCCTTGCTCCGGCGCTACTTGCGTCAGCTCGCGGGGCAGGTATATGCCCAGGAGGCGGGGTGCCCTGAAAACCGCGATCACGGGGTCGTATACAAGGGCGAAGAGCCGCCGCTTGAAACGGGTGACGTGGAATCCGCTGTGCGGCAGGTAGCATCCCGGTTCCTCACGCTCTCCGCGCGGACACGGCGGGAAGACCTCCTCCACCTCATTGCGCACGGCGTCCTCCAACAGCTCAAGCACCTCTTCCCCGTCCGGTTCCGCCGCGAAGGACAGCTCGGCGAAGAGCGAACCGCGCAGGGACGGTTCTTCGCCGGTGTTCTCCAGCTCGAGCAGTTGCAGGAAATGGGTCAGGCCCCGGGAGGAGTAGGCATCGTAAGGGTTTTCACCCATCCCGGCCAGGCGGTAGGCCGTATCGCGTCCCGACTGCATCAGCCGGGCGCGGAAGCGGACCATGCCCGGTCTTATCTCTTGTCGCGGCGGGATCAGGAGCGGCATGCGCATGTAGTCCCGCGTGAGAACGTCCCGCACGTGGGCCGGGAAGTCGGGCCGGTCGAAGGCATGCTTGTCCCGCTGGAAGAGGAAGAATACGCGTGAGCCGTCGGGCAGTGGCGGCAGTTCGTTCACCGGCAGGTAGTGAGGCGAGGCGTGGGGCGGGCTTTCACCCCTGCGCAATGCCGCCCTCATCTCCCCCAGGAAGTAAGGGGGATAATATGCGCGGGGCGCGTAGACCGCGGCGAAGGGACTGGCCAGCGCCTCTCCCTCGACCTCGTCGCCCGCGCGCAAGGCCTCCTCCAAAATGCCGGCCTTGATCGCCGTCACGTCCATGCCGGAGAAGGATCTCGTCCTGCCCTTCGTCTGCAGGGCCCGCCGGTGCTCGGAGAGCATGAAGCAGAGGGAGAACTTCCCCATCTCCCCGGCGAGTCCATGCTCGCCTCGCCGGCCCGGCAAGCGGTAGCTTTCCTTTTCCACCCGCAAAACGGCCTTTCTCTTCCTGCCGCCCGTCCCGCCCATTATATATGTCCGACAAGTGTTGGTGGCAAGGACTGGCATGGTTGCCGCGTGAGGTCTGGCACCACGGCCGCCCGCGTCTCACGGACAACGACCTCACCTTCTTCCGCCAGCCTTCGTTCAAGCGCTGACTTCGATGAAACGAGATGGTAATATAGGCGAGGTTACGAGAACGGCTGCCTGGGAGGGGGCGGGAAAAGGAGTGTGAGCATGAGAGATAACGGGGACGCGACCATCTACGGAGCGGGGATGTCCGGCCTCATCGCCGCCATCGACCTGGCGAGGAAGGGACACGAAGTAACCGTCCATGACCGCGAGAAGACCTTCGGTGGGGATTCCATCTACAATCCCTCGACTCACACCACCTCCATCGACGTCGAACGCACCTCCGAATATGTGGGCGTCGATCTCTCACCGGCATTCCACCGCCTGCGATACTGCCCCTTCTACTTCCACGAGACGGTCTTCGAACCGCCGCTCCAGGTCATGGACATGTATACCGTGGAGCGGGGCAACCGGCCCAGCAGCCTGGACACGCTCCTCTACGAGGAAGCGAAGAAGCTCGGGGTGCGTTTCGAGTTCGATTCCCCCCTGAGGAAGGAGGACCTGCCGCACCTGCCCGAGGGCACCATCATCGCCTGCGGGCTCACGCCCAGCGCCTACGAGATGCTGGATATCCCCCACCTGCGCTGGTACGGATGGATCTCGCGCGGGGAGATCGGTTTCAGCAATGTCTCGTGGATATGGATCGACGAAGCCGTCAGCGAGTACGGCTACCTGAGTTCCTGCAATAACTACTACTTCAACCTGCTTTTCTCCATCCGCCATATCGACCGCGCCTCGCTCGACCGCTACCAGGACTTCATGGTGCGGCGCGAGGGGGTGGAGCACGACGACTGGCGGTACGTGTCCGGGGCCGTGCCCCTGGCCAGCCCCGACAATCCCCGTCTCTTCCACAACGGATTCATCATGTGCGGGACCATCAGCGGCGCCATGGACCCCTTCTTCTGGTTCGGCATCCTCGGCGCGCTGGTCACCGGCAAGACCGCGGCCATGGCCGTCTACGACCGCGCGCGGGCCGTGGAGGATTTCGAGCGCTTCAACCGCGGCTTCAAACAGGGCTTCTTCTTCAAGAACCACGCGTGGTACAGGATACGTCCCCACGTAGGGCTGCTGGAACGGCAGATCCGGCTCCTGGGGGCCGAGCGGCTTTCGAAGATGCTCGAGCTGGCCTTCAGGCGGGGCTCCAAGTTCCCCTTCAACCTGCCCGGTTTCAGTTCCCTGGGTAACTATTAAATCCCTCTTGGGGTCAGCCCTGGAACGGGATC
>CAZQFX010000027.1:15554-23231 GCA_964592775.1 uncultured Actinomycetota bacterium | reverse complement strand
CCGATCCATCACCCGTTCCCCTCCTCGCGGTGACGCATTTTTAAGCAGCGTTAAATGTATCGCCTACTCCAGTCCGCGCAGGAGGTCCTTCATGATCTTGCCCCCGGGATTCAGGGGCAGGGGGCCCTCGGAGATGACCACGAATTCCGGCACCTTGTGGTCGGCTATCCTGCCCCGGCAGAATTCCGGCACCTCTTCGGCGGTGATGCCGTGTCCGGGCATGGGGAAGACCACCGCCTTGATCTTCTCCCCCAGCACCTGGTCGGTCACGCCGATCACCGCCACCTGCAGGACCTTGGGATTCATGCTGAT
Source organism: uncultured Actinomycetota bacterium (assembly GCA_964592775.1). GTDB lineage: Bacteria > Actinomycetota > Geothermincolia > Geothermincolales > RBG-13-55-18 > SURF-21. The sequence goes on along the minus strand of CAZQFX010000027.1, from coordinate 22,919 downwards.
GAGGTTCTCCACCTCGACCGAGTACACATTCTCCCCACCGCGCAGGATCATGTCCTTCTTGCGGGCCACGATGGTGTAGAAACCCTCCCCGTCCCCGAACCTCGCCAGGCCATCCTGGAATATGGCCATGAGGCTCGGGTACCGGCGCGCATACGCGGTCTCCATCGCCCCCTCGAACCACTCGTCGACCACTCCTTCCCGAGGCCAGCCGTCCCTGAGCATGATTTCCCCCTTCAGATCAACGCTCCCGCGCTTTGACACGAGTGATCGGTGCGGCCCCCTATCATGCAGCCTATCTCCTGCGGGTAGTCCTCGCAGTGCCATCCCCTGCGGCACCCGCAATAGTCTATGGCCACGCGGTGGGAAGCCTCCTCGCTAACCGTCCGTGGGGAGCCATGCTTCCTCGATCGCCGCTCGCCACCCACATCTTCCGCGCGGCGTTGTAGAATGTCAGAATTGTTCTTCTCCGACGAGTGTGGGTGGCTCAGGCCGAGGGGTCTGGCCTTGGATTAGGCCTGAGCCATTATTATTCCTCAAAGGCAAGGCGGTATGGCGGCGGAAAGGAACGCGTGATGGACATTAGGCCTGGCTCAGGCACCCGCAAACGCCCGTTGGGGCGCACGGATATCGAGATAACCCCCATCGGGCTCGGCACGTGGCAGTTCGCGGGGGGAAAGGGACTGGATAGCCTGGTATGGCAGGGCGTCTCCAACGACGAGACGGACGAGATCATCCGGAAGGCCCTGGACGGGGGAATAAACTGGTTCGACACCGCCGAGGCGTACGGGATGGGGCGCTCCGAGGTGAGGCTTGCGAAGGCCCTCGGGGCGGCGGGCGTATCGCCGGGGGAAGTGATGGTCGCCACGAAGTGGATGCCGCTCATGCGGACGGCGGCATCCCTGGGGGAGAACATAAACAGGCGCATGGAGTGCCTCGAGCCCTACGGGGTCGGCCTCTTCCAGATACACCAGCCCATCGCCCTCTCCTCGGTCAAGGCCCAGATGGATGCCATGGCCGACCTGGTCGACTGCGGGAAGATACGCGCCGTGGGGGTGAGCAACTTCCCCGCCCCCATGATGCGCAGGGCCCACGCGGCGTTGGGCGCCAGGGGCATCCCGCTCGCCTCCAACCAGGTCAAGGTGAGCCTGCTCAACCGGCGTATCGAGACCCTGGGCGTCCTCAAGGCGGCGAAAGAGCTGGGGATGACCATCATCGCCTGGTCTCCCCTGGAGATGGGGGTGCTCACCGGCAAGTTCCACCGCGACCCGTCGCTCCTCAAGAGCCGCCCCATCGGGCGCAGGATGGTCATGTACGTACAGTTGCGCAGGAGCCGCGATCTCATCGCTGCCCTGGAGGAGATAGCCGCGGCCAACGGGGTATCGCCGGCGGTAGTGGCCTTGAGTTGGCTGGTCAACTACTATGGGGACGCCGTCGTGGCCATCCCGGGAGCGACCAAGGTCGGCCAGGTGGAGCAGAACGTGCAGGCCATGGAGCTCAAGCTCTCCGAGCGCGAGATGGTTCGCATCGACGAGCTGTCACGCAGGTTCCGGCACATTATCCCCATCGGCGGTTAGGGTACCGCTGGAGCCGGCCCGCGCCGCCATAGACGCGGAGTGGGCGGGAGTGCCGGCGCCGCTCTCCCGTGGAAGGGAAGACAGGCCTAACGGCGCTGCGGCGCCGGCGGGGGACGCGGGGGGAGCGAGGCGAGCGAGCACATGATCTTCGGGTGGCCTATGATAGGTGCCGAGAGGCAGCGATGGAGTACCGGTGCAGGTCTTGATCACAAGATGCCTGTACGAACATGAGGAGGTTCCAGTTGCAGGCGAAAGAGAAGGTCCTGGTCCTCGAAGCGCGCTACGACGCGGATCTGCTCACGCGGCGCATGCGGGAGGTGCTGGAGGAGTTCCCTCTCGAGCTCGCGGGAAAGAGCGTTCTCGTAAAGCCGAATATACTCGGCCCCTGGCCGGGCGAGAGCGGTATCATCACCCATCCCATGCTGGTAAAGGCCCTGGCCGCCGAACTCGAGCGGAGGGGCGCCCGGGTGCAGGTGGGCGACAATCCCGGCCTGCGCGGATACGGCCGCATGGGCACGGTACTCAAGGCCACGGGCATGGAGGAGGCGCTGGGCGGGTACTACGTCAACATCTCCAAGTCTCCGCGCCGCGTCCCCTTGCGGTCGCGCTTCGTCGGGGAAACCTCCGTCTCGACCCAGGTCCTCGACTGCGACCTCCTCATCTCCGTGCCCAAGTTCAAGACCCACGTGACCACCATCATCACCGGCGCCGTCAAGAACAGCTTCGGCTTTCTCGTAGGCGGGGAAAAGGCACGCATGCACGCGGTGGCTCCACGCTACCGCGATTTCGGCGAGCTGATGGTGGATATCTACCAGCTTCGCGTCCCGGACCTGGTGATCATGGACGCGGTGACGGTCATGCAGGGCAACGGCCCCTCCTGCGAGGACATCCGCGAGGAGGGCAGGATCCTCGCCTCGCGCAACGGCGTGGCCCTGGACGCGGTGATGGCCGCCATGATGGGCATCGACGCGGATAAGATCCCGACCCTGGTGACCGCCGGAGAGCGCGGCCTGGGCCCGGTGCGCCTGGAGGACATCGAGATAAGAGGGCCCTTCGCGAGGATCGCGGGCTTCAAACCTCCCGCCACCCTGCCGCGCATGGCGTGGACCGCCCCGGTGCAGCGCATCATCTTCAAGCTCCTCTCGCGCAATACCCTGCGCGTCGACCCTGCCCAGTGCACGGCCTGCCGCACCTGCGAGAAGAGCTGCCCGGTGGAGGCGATAGCCGTTGACGGCGTGCCGGTATTCGACACCGGCAAGTGCGTCAACTGCTTCTGCTGCTACGAGCTGTGCCCCGAGCATGCCATCAGCCTCAACCGCTTCATCCGTATGGTCCAGCGGTGAGGAATGCCCGGCACATGTTGTTGACGCCCTGCCGTTTTCACTGCCTCATGTGCTTCCTGAAAACTTTTGTATAGTGAGGAATTCACGGCACATGTTGTTGACGCCCTGCCGTTGTCCCTGCACACCTCGATGGCGTTGGCGGCGAGATCGCCGCACGAGGCGCGTAAGGCCGCCTCGGCCTTGTCGGGGACCTCGTAGAGATACCGCATGAACTCGACCATGGTGCGGCAGAGGGAGAAGGCCGTGACCGCCGAGTTCACGGCTACGCCAAGGAAGACGGGCGCCCCCGATGGCCGGGGTGCGCGGCCCCAGCGCTCCGTCTCACGAGTACTACGGCGCCCGAGCGCCGCTACTCCCCGCCCTTCAGGTCCTTGAGAGCCGCGATAGCGTATTTCGGCCCCATGCTTATATGGAGTTGGCTCACCACCATGGCGATGCACTGGTTTACGATCGCCATCACCCAGTTGTCCCATACCAGCCAGATGAGGAGGTCGATGATGGTTATCACCGACAGGCTGAGCATGCGGTTGGGCCATGCCCTTTGTTCCTCTTCCGCCGCGGCCTGGTGCTCCAGCAGTTCCTCGGCCTTCTTCAGCCGCTCTTCCGCGCTGTCCCACCTGCCCTCGTCCTCCAGCTCCGCGAGCTTCTCCACCAGCGGCAGGCGGAAGAGATTGAAGAAGCCTCCGAAGGTGATCTTGGTACCGCGCAATCCCCGCAGGGCGGATATCCACATCCCCAGGAACCCCAGGGATACCAGGATGAGGATGCCGATATTGGCTCCCCTGGCCTTGGGATCCTTCACCGTCGACACCAGGATGGCAAAGGCCGCTATGAGCGCGAGGTAGAAGATCATCGTGCCCGTGAAGTATTTCCTGGTCCTGTCGGCGGATCTTCGCAATGCCACGAGTATCCCGTTGAGCCTCTCGCCCTCTCCAGATACCGCTTCCTGCGCAACCATCTCGATCTCCTCTCCCCTAAGAGCTTCCCGTCCCGGACTTACAGAAATTTTTCTATGCCAACCATATCTTACCTTCATGGGGTCAGTCCAGGAACACCATAATCCAACCTTGGGGTCAAATCCCACCTTGGGGTCAGTCCTGGAACGGGATTCGTAAACCCCGTTCCCCTTCCAGGCCTGTTCCGAAAACAACCTTTCCGGTACCATATCTTGAATCCCACTCAAGGCGCGAAGCTGTTTTCATTTGTGGCGTCGCGGCCGCGCGACATGGATGACTGACCCCAGAAAGGGAAAAGCGGGGACGGATGATCCCCGCTTGTGTCGTTGCCTCGAGCTCCCCGCTACCAGGGCGGCGCCTGGGTTAAAAGCTCAATAGCGGTACGAACTCCTGGACTCGGTCCTCTTGGGCCTGGCCTCGCTCACGTTGAGCGCGCGCCCGTCGACGTCCTTCCCGTGCAGGGCGCTGATGGCGGCTTTCGCCTCATCTCCGCTGGACATCTCCACGAATCCGAATCCCCTGGAACGGTTGGTGTTGCGGTCCATGACCACCTCGGCGGAATCTACCGTGCCGAACTCCTCGAACGTCGTACGCAGATCCTCTGAAGTCGTTGAGTAACTCAGGTTGCCTACGTATATCTTCACTATCTCTCACCTCCTTCGCCTAAAAAAATCCCGAGGATACGGTCTCCTCGGGAAGACGAAAGATCTAACCTAGAAAAACCAATACGTCTGCATTATAACAGAAAGCGGCCTTTTGCATAGGGTTTTATTCGCATGCATGCATTTTCCCCACCCTCGCCTGCATCGAATGGATCAGGAGTATGACGAGGCCCATCCCCCATGATCAGCTCAATTCCTGGGCGTCCCTCTCGGCGAATACCTGCCGCATCAGGGCGATGCCGTTGAGTGCCGCAGGGAAGCCGGCGTAAACCGCCTGCTGCATGATGGTCTCGCGCACCTCTTCCCGCGTCCACCCCACGTTCAACGCCCTGTGGATGTGCAGCCGGAGCTGCGACTTCGCGTTGCCGAGGGCAGTGAGCACGGCCACCGCGGCCAGTTCCCGCGCCTTGGGGTCCAGAACGGGACGAGAGAGGATGTCACCGAAGATGAACTCGACGACGAAGCGGAAGAGAAGCGGTTCATCCTTCTCCATGGCCGCCCGCATGATCCGGGCGTAGGGCTTGTTCAGCTCGCAAAGCTTCTCCCATCCCCGCTCGAAACGCCCGTCACCCACGACCCTCCTCCTCTCCTCGGTCACCCCTGCCGCCGCGCCTGCCGACAGCCGGCAAACCTCTTCTTCGCACATGGATCCATTTCCCCGTTCCAGGGAGGTTATTCGCCCCGTAGAAAAGCCGGCCTTTTTCCGGTAAAAACAGGTGGATACGGGAACATGGGAACAGCGGCGGTGCGCGCGGCCAGCGGGCATTCCCGGCACGCCCGTACTCTGGCTCAGCAGCCTCTGCGTCGAGCGGCTGAACGGCGCTTACCGCGCGTCGGTTTCTCTTCTGACGGTTGTTATGCATGATTCCATGGACGATAATGCTAAGTGACCGTTCGCAGCCGCGATGATTGATGATGAAAGGGAGGATGAGATGAGGAGACTAATGCTACTATCGCTTGCCCTGGCTCTGGCCGTTTCGGCCTTCACGGCGGCAGGGTGCGGGGGTGGCAGCTCGAAAAGCCCCGACCAAGTGGTTAACGATTTCCTGCAGGCCTCCATGGACGAGAACGTGGATGCCGCCTACGCGATGCTCACGCAGGAGAGCAAAGATGAGTTGGGCAGCAAGGAAGACCTCTCCGGCTTGTCCGGGGACATCGGCAGCTACGACGTGGGCAGCGCCAAGATATCGGGCGATGAGGCGAAGGTGCCCGTAACTATGGAGATCAAGGACTCCGGATACGAGATGGAGTTCGATATGGTCCTGGTTAAGGAAGACGGGGCCTGGAAGATATCTCTCTCCGCCACCGAGGTCGAGATGGAGAAGGCCCTGGATGAGCTCATGCAGGAGATCGAGCTGCCTCAATAGCATCCATTCCGGCTTTCCAAAAGAAGGATTGTTACGCCTGCCTGGGCTATCTTACCGTTGATTGCCCAGCCGTAGGCTCCGAGCGATCCGTCGAGCCCGGGAAGCGGTTTATCCCACCTGGGGTCACCTTTAAAGACCCAAGTCAATAATCCCTCTTGGGGTCAAATAATCCCTCTTGGGGTCAGCCCTGGAACGGGATCGGCAGCAGAATCCCTCTTGGGGTCAGCCCTGGAAGGGGATCGGCAGCAGGGGCCGCGATTTGCCTCCTGACGAAGCCTGGTCACTTTTCACTCATACAAACGGCCCCGTGATTAATAAATCCCCTTCCGGGACTGGAGCCCAATGAGGGAACGCATGGCGCGGGAGCAGCGCACGGCGGAGGGATAGACCGGCACGCCATTGGCGATGAGGCTGCGGATGGAATCGCTGCGGGTGCCCAGGAAGGACATCACCACCAGCGGCTTGCCGAATGCCCTCGGAACCTCCGCCAGCTCATCGAGGAAAGCCTTGTACCCCTCGTCCCAGGAATCCACCATGCCCTGCAGGTCCGGGAAGCGTTTTTTCAGGTTGACCATGAAGTCCGGCGCCCCGAAGATACCGTAGATGAAAGCCCCGTCGACCTCCCCTGACTCGTAGACCATCTGCAGCAGTTGCTTGAAGATGAAGATGTTGGTCTCGAAGGTGAGGTCGATGGGGTTGCCGGTGTAAGTCAGCGGCCCGGTAACCGCGTCCAGCCGTGCGCGCAGCGCCTCGGAAAAGGCGGGCGCCACCAGCCCCGCCCTCTCCAGTTGATAGGCGAGGGATGAACCGGGGCCGCCGGAATTGGTGATCACCGCCATGCGCCCGCCCGCCAGCCGCGGCTGCATGGAAAGCGCCCACAGCACGTCCAGCATGTGGTCCAGGTCCTCGGCGCGCATCACCCCCGCCTGCCGGAAGAGACCATCGTACAGCTCGTCGGGACCGGAGACGGCGCCGGTGTGGGAAAGCGAGGAGCGCGAGCCCGCCTCGGTCCCGCCGACGTAGATGGCCACCACCGGCTTTACGCGCGCCGTCTCGCGCGCTGCGGCGATGAACTCGCGGGGGCGGCGCACGGTCTCCACGTACAATCCCACCGCCTTGACCGCGTCTTCATCCCTGAGGTAGTCCAGGCAGTCGGTCAGGTCGAGGTCCGCCTCGTTGCCCACGCTCAAGGTCTGGCACATCCTGATGCCCTGCGCTCTCAGGTAGGGGTTTATCATCGCCGTGTAGGCTCCCGACTGCGAGGCGAAGGCGATGCCGCCACCCATGGGCGGTTCCGCGATGGTGGTGGTGTTGAGGGAGCACAGGCTGTTCATCACCCCCACGCAGTTGGGCCCGAGAAAGCGTATGCCGTATTTCGACGCCAACTCGCGTATCCGCCGCTCGCGTTCCCTGCCCACCTCCCCCGGGACCTCCTTGAAGCCGCCCGAGATGATGATGGCCCG
>CAZQFX010000027.1:0-15544 GCA_964592775.1 uncultured Actinomycetota bacterium | reverse complement strand
ACTCGCTGTTCGGGGTCTCCAAGGCGGCCGCGGACCTGCTCGTGCAGGAGTACGGGCGCTACTTCGGCATGCCCACCGTGAGCCTGCGGTGCGGGTGCCTCACCGGCCCGGCGCACGCCGGCACGGCCGCACTCCTCGAGCGCCTCCGGCACCACCTCCGTGGGGAGGACGAGCTGCGCCAGGTCCACCGGCTTCCCCGCCTCGGCCATGTTCCTGTAGGCGGGGATGCCCATGACCGTCTCCTCGCTGCGGTGGATGGGGTATACCTCCCCCTCGAAGCCCGTCTCCAGGATGTTGGCGAGCTGGATGGAGCCCATCTTCATGGGATTGTTGGAGGCCCCGAATATGGCTATGGACGCCGGGTTCATGAGCTGCTTCAGCGGGTGCATGGGTCCCTCGAATTCGTCATATGAAAAAGAGCGCACATCACTATTTTATTAGATATACAGTGCCGGGTCTGCTTCTGGTAGTGATCCGGCCGGAGGCGCAGAACAACCGGCGTACCCGGCGCGGCGGTGTACCTGTTCCTCTTCCGCTCTTCCATTTCAGTCGGCGCCTGTGAGGGCTTCCTCCACCGCCTTCAGGGACACTTTCTTGCTCACCGATGCGCCGCTGGTCAAGTCCACCTGCAGGGTCTGCGAGGAGACCACTGCGCCGAAGATGTCCGCGATCTCCTGCTGCGTCTCCTCCGCCATCTTGCCGCTGTCGGTCAGAGTGATAGCGGTGATGCGCCCGTCCTCCACGCTGACCTCCACCGCGGCCTTGACGTGGAAAAGGCTGTAGGAGCCCTCGTAGGTGCCGTCGGGGACCCCCGAAACGTCGATGTCGCCCACGGTCAGGGAATCGGCCGCCGCGAGGAACCGCCAGGCGTAGATGCCCCCCATCAGCCCGGCGATAAGAAGGAGCGCGACCAGGGCGATGGCCATCCAGAGGATCACCCTTTTCCTCCGGCTTTCTTTCGCCGTTGGCTTTTCCCGTGCCGCCCCTTCCGCCGGCGGTCCTTTTGCGTCGTCCAGAGGCCCCTCTTCCATGATCGCTCCCCTCGCTTCTCTCCGCGGTCCTTCCTTCTCCCTTATTATAGCCTCGTATCCGCACGGCAATGTATTGGCACTATTTGCCATGTACGCTTCGAGGCCAATACTGGGTGGGGCACTTCCGGCTCCCCACGAACGTGCTGTCCGTCATGCCCGGCGGCCACGCACGTTCCGGCATGGAGGACAACCTCTACTGTTCGCGGGGCAGGAAGCTCGAGAGCAACGCCGAGGCCGTGGCCAGGATAGCGCGCATCGCCCGGGAGATGAAACCGTAAGATCGCAACCCCGGCCCAGGCGCGGGAGATGCCGGGCATCCCGCGGGAGCCGTCCCAGTACCGATTGTTGCCAGGGCCGGTTTAGATAAACGGCGGACCTCGATAAGGAGGCCGGTCCGTGCTGAATGGCAGACCTTAATAGGAGGCCGGTCAATCCCGATAATATATGCGACCGCCGAGGCTTGCATGGAAGTAGGCGTGTGTGCGCCGTACGAAGGAAGCTTGATATGGTTGCTGGAGGTCCACACCGTAGGCCACCGGCGCGGATCCCGCGCTTCTGTATCTGCCTGCTCCTGCTCTTCATGGTCCTGCCCCTGGCCTCCTGCGGCGAGGAGGAACCGCCTCCCGCCTTCAGCGAGGATCAGCAGCAGGCCATGCGGGACCTGGTAGAAGATGTCATGGCACACCAGAGCGTGCCCGGCGCCGTGGTGGGGGTATGGGTGCCGGGCAAGGGGGAGTGGGTCGAGGCCTTCGGGGAGGCGGACGTCGAGGCGGGAACGGAGATGGCCGTCGGGGACAAGGTGCGCATCGCCAGCAACACCAAGACCTTCACCGCCACCCTCATCCTGCTGCTCGCGGAGGAGGGCCTGCTCGCCCTGGACGACCCCCTGGAGAAATACGTACGCAGCGTGCCTTACGGGGACCAGATAACCATACGCAACCTGCTCGACATGACCTCGGGTATCTTCAGTTTCTCCGAGGACGAGGCCTTTCTCGAGGAGTTCACGGCCGACCCCCTCATGGAGATGGCCCCGCAGGACAGCCTGGATATCGCCCTCTCCCATCCCCCCGACTTCGCGCCCGGCCAGGGCTGGCATTACTCCGACACCAACTACGAGCTCCTGGGGATGATCGCGGAGGAGGTCACCGGCAACGACGTCGAGCACGAGATCGAGGAGCGCATCATCGTGCCCTTGGGCCTGGAGAACACCTCCTTCCCTACCACCCCCGACATGCCCGAGGGGCACGCGAAGGGCTACGTGCTCGCGAGCGGCGGGCAGCTCGAAAACTATACACGGGTAAGCCCCTCGGTACCCTGGGCGGGCGGGGCCATGATCTCCAACCTGGAGGACCTCAAGGACTGGGTGGAAGCCCTGGCCGGCGGCGAGCTGCTGAGCGACGAGATGCACGGCGAACAGCTCGACTGGGTGAACATACCGGAGCTGAGCAACGTGGACGGTAAGTACGGCCTGGGCATCATGAGCCTGGGGGGTTTCCGGGGCCACAACGGCGCCATCTTCGGGTACAACAGCACCATGATGCACCTGCCCGAGAACGGTGCCACCATCGTGGTGCTCACCAACAAGTCGGATAACTCTTCCCAGGAGTCCATGCTCATCTTCATCGGTCTCGCCGAGCTGCTCTTCCCCGAGCGGTTCCCGAACATATGAGCGCGGTATGGCAGGGAGTCGGTCATGGAAAACCTGAGGAGATACGGTGAAGCTCCCTACAACGTCGTCCTCGCGCACGGAGGCCCCGGCGCTCCCGGCGAGATGGCGCCCGTGGCGCGGGAGCTTTCCCCTTCCCACGGCGTGCTGGAGCCGCTGCAGACCCAGGCGACCCTGGACGGGCAGGTCGAAGAGCTGAAGGCCGTGGTGCAATATCGCGGCGACCCTCCTGTGGCGCTGGTAGGTTATTCCTGGGGGGCGATCCTGGGTTTCGTCTTCACCGCCCGCAATCCAGACTTGGTGAGAAAGCTGATCCTGGCGAGCAGCGGCGTGTTCGCAAGAAGTTACGTCGAGCGTATCAAGCGGAACCGCCTGAGCCGTCTCTCCGCCAGGGAGAGGGCGCGCATGGAAGAGCTGCTGGAGGATCTGGGCGATTCTTCGGTCGCGGACAAGGACTCCTCGTTCGCCGAGCTCGGGGAGCTCATAAGCAAGGCGGACTCCTACGACCCCATCCCCCACGATAGCGATATCATCGCATACCAGCGCGACATCTTCGAATCCGTATGGCGGGACACGGAGGAGCTGCGGGGCAGTGGCGAGCTGCTGGAGATGGGCAGGAGCATAGCCTGCCCCGTGGTCGCCATCCATGGGGACTTCGACCCCCACCCCAGGGATGGCATAAAGAGGCCCCTCGCCGGCGTGCTGCGTGACTTCCGTTTCGTTCAGCTTGAGAAATGCGGCCACCATCCCTGGTACGAGAAGCACGCCCGGGACGAGTTCTACGCGGTGTTGAAGAGAGAGCTGGCGTAACGGAGCGCCATGCCTTCTGCAGCCGCGCGTCCCAACATCTGAATATCGCCGGCCCTTCCATATCGAAGTGACAGCCAGTGTGATCTAACATGTCATTCCTACGGATCATCGCTCCTTACTCGTGGGCAGAAAGGCCCAGCGTAAAGGATGCGTCGTAGATCGCGATACGCCGCCTGCAAACCATCGCCCTCCACATCTGATAAAATCTTATGCGAATGGCCGGCCTATAAGGAGGTGCTTGCATGAAAACCCTGGTAGCCTATTTCAGCCAGACTGGAAAGACGAAGCTCGTCGCGAATGCCATCTATGAAAGCATCGAGGGCGACAAAGAGCTTAAGGAACTGGGCGAGGTGGACAGCCTGGAGGGGTACGGCCTCTCCTTCATCGGCTTCCCCATCATCGCCTTCGGCCCCGCCAAGGAGGGGAAGGAGTTCCTGGAGGAGAAGGCCGCCGGCAGGAAGGTCGCGCTGTTCATCACCCACGCCGCGCCCGAGGATCAGGAGGGCGTGGACGCATGGCTGGACAAATGCAAGGAGGCGGCCGCCTCGGCTGAGCTGGTGGGCTTTTTCGACTGCCAGGGCGAGCTTTCGGAGGCCATAGCGAACGCCTTGATGAAGAGCGACAACCCCATGATGAAGTCATTCGGGGAACGCCGTTTGGAGACCCTGGGCCAGCCGGACGAGTCGCGCCTGCAGCGCGCCCGCGACTTCGCAAGAGAGGTCGTATCCAAGCTTCAGCCGTAAGCCTACACGTCAAGGTTTGCCCTGCAAATACACGCTCAAATACTATATGTTGTGCCGCCGGTCGCTGAAGATTTTCATAGTCCGTGGTGTCGCGGCCGCGCGACATGAATGACTGACCCGATCCCGTCATCGTGCATTTCCTTGCTTGCCACCCACGCCTCTCGCAGAAGAACCCGATGATAAAGAGCGGACGCCTCCGAACAATCAGGTGAAAGACCGTTGGCGCCGGCTATATGGCCGGCCAACCGAAGGAGGCATCCGATGAGTAAAGCGTGCATCGGGATCGACCTGGCGGCCAAGTGCCGCCGGGGGGCGACGAGAGGGATCAGGGTGCGTAGCGGATGGTCAGCTTCCTGGTGATGACGTTGCCGGGCATGGCGGCATCGCGGAACTGCACGTAGACCTGGCGCATCCCGGCGGGTCCGTCCGCCAGCCTCCACGGCATGGAGATGGCCTGGCCGTTTGCGCAGGGCATCCACTGCGCACCAGCGAATCCGCTCGCGTTGCTCACGCGGAAGTCCATGAGGCCGGCGCCGTCATCGTGGGCCCTGAGCGAGAGGGTCACGTCCAGGCTGGAGGTGGTCCTAGCGCCTCCGTTTATCCTGGCCTCGTCGATGACCGGCTTGACCGCGTCCGTGCCGGCGGCATATACACGCACCGGCAGCACGGTCCCGCCCGCCACGTCCGCGAGCACCACCACCATGCGCTGGCCGGAATCGGTGTCGTACTGCTCGAGTATGGAACCGTTCCGCACCGTGTAGTACTGCCTTCCGCTCAACCTCTTCATGGGGAATTCGAGCCGGCAGCCGAAAAGGCCGAGCACGGCGCCGGGCTGGCTCAAGGTGTTCTTTACCTTGCAGGTGACGTCGCTCCAGGGCCCGGTCACGTTCAGGGGCAGCGCCCGGCTGAACGCCCCCTCTCCATTCACGATGGCCGGCCGCGGATAGGCGGGGTCGGCCGAGCCGTCCTGCTCCATCCACTGGATGACGGGGCGGTTGGAGCGGTATTTCGAGTAGTCGTTCACCGCTCCCGCACCCACCTGCAGGCCGGACCACCCGGGGATGGACCATTTATCGTCGGGGTCCCCTCCCGCGCCGGCAAACCCCCAGCCCGACAGCTCGTTATCCTCGACGGTTATGAGCCGGTAGCCCCCGTAGTCCTCGGAGGTCCTGTCGAGCAGGATGGACTTGCCGTCCACCGGCGGCTCCGAGGCGCAGGTGTTGATGGACACCACCTGCCCGGGGGAACCACCGTAGGGAGCCCAGTCTATCCTGTTGATGGCATCGTTGTGCGTATGGCCGGAAGCGATGAAATCCGCCTCGTGCCTGCGCAGCAGGTACATGAGTGCTTGCGAGCCCTCGCCCTCGCCCGCCGGCATAGGCAGGAGGCCGAACTGCTCCGCGTTGCCGAAGGCGCCGGGAGGCGAGCCCGCGGGCTGCAGGGGATCGTGGTGGATGAAGGCGCCCTTTAGCTGCTTCCCCTGCGATTGCGCCTCAGCCAGCTCGGACTCGACCCAGGCGAGCTGGCCGGTGAAGCCGTCCCCTCCCGGGTCGGGCCCCCAGGGCCATGCCTGCCACTCCCACGGGTCTCCCCCGCCCCGCAACTGTCCATGCCACTTGTGGGGGAAGAGGACCTTCAAGGGGAGGAAGATATTGTTAAGGTTCACCAGGAAGCCGTTGCGGTCGTCGTAGTCCTGGGCGATCTCCGGGTAGAGGCCGGTGGCCAGGCCCCACACGATGGGATTGACGCTCTCGGGCACGAAGGGCTCGGGCCCGTCCGCGTCCACCTTGTCCCAGTCCATGCTGTTCAGGGCCAGGAAGGCGGCGTCCCCGCACTCCCAGGAATAATAGAGCGGGCCGAAGAGATCCTGCCATATCTCCTGGCCGTCGTCGTGGGCCACGGCGTGGCCGTCCCAGCAGTAGCTGTCGTGGTTGCCGGGCACGCAGAAGATGGGCACGTTCAAGGCCAGCAATTCGTCGTACCACCAGGTGTACTCGAAGCGGTACTCCGTGCCCAGCTCGCCGTTCACGTCCCCCCACAGCCAGGTGTCCTTGGGATAGGTGCTGAAGTTTTTCTGCGCGAAGACGGCGTCGCCGGTGAAGACCACGAAATCGGGGTCGATGAGGTTGATGGCCTGCAGCTCCTCCTGCAGGTAGATGGCGCCCTCGTTGCTCTTGCCGTCCTTGTCCAGGTCCATGGGGAAGCCGGGATAGCCCACGAAGGAGAGGTCCATGCGGTTGGGGGTGCCGGGACGGGGCTCCCGCAGCTCGAAGGAGTTGTAGTCGAGGTTGAGGCCGTTCTTGGTCTCCGGCCCATAGACGTGGGTGTCGGTGATGTGCACGATCTTGATGTCGCCGTCATAGCCGCCCGTAACCTGCAGGGCGTGGGGTTGCATGTCCTTCACGCGGAACTCGGGGGCGGCTTTGGCGGACACGCAACGCACGTGCAGGTCGTAGAGGTCCAAGGGGACGGCCGCGGGGACCTCCACGCTGATGTGGTCTACCTCGAAGCCCGCCTGGCCGAAGATCTCCGGCCAGCGCAGGCTGGGCCCCCGGGTCACCGCCTTCACCGCCAGCGGGCGGGTGTTCACCACCGTGTGCACCGGGTTGGCGTACGTCCCGTATGACGGGCCGCCGTACCGGTACCAGGAGGCGGGCGGGTTCTCGGGGGTGCCGGGGACGGAGCTGTCGTAGTTCTGCACGTTGGCCGCCACCGCCGTCGTGACCCACACCTGCCAGTCGGCCGCGCCGTCCACTTGGCCGATAGAGGGCCGGGAGGCTCCCGGCACGCTCTTGCGCCAGTCCCACTCTATGGTCAACTCCGAGCCCCTGGTCCTTATGGCCGGGTTGCCAAAGGTGGGATATATGAGCTGGTTTATCCGCTTGCCCACCTCGGGTAGCGACCCTGCGGGGTTGGACCCTTGCGCGTGCGCCGCCGTTGCGGACGGGGCGGGCAATCCCCCCAACAGAAGTGCCAGGATACAGGCGACGGTGAACAAAAGCCTGGTCGTGGATGGATTTGACGTAGCGGCGGGTCTGGAGCCCGCTCTCCCCCGTGAGCGCATCCCCCATCACTCCTTTTCTTTGCCGGCAAACTCCCTCAACCGTAGCCTGATTATACTATAAGAGCCCGGGATGACACCGCGTGGTCAGGTTTATCGTCAATCACTCATGCCACACGGCCGCGACACCATGAAGGGATGCGAACAGCATCACGGCATGTAAATTTATGGAACATACGATACAGTGCTCGACAGGTTGTTTTCGGGGCGGACCCAAGGGGCCGCTGTCTTTCCTGAACCTATCGCGCTTCCTCCTGCATCCGTGCGATAGAAAGGCAGGCCTTTTCGTCCAGCTCTCCCAGGAAGCCCTCGATGAGGCGCCCGCTCCACTCGATGAGGTCCTCATCGATGTTATCGAAGGTATCCAGGGGCGTATGGTAATCGAAGTCCGGGACCCACTCTATGAACAGAGATGGTATGCCTAGTTCCTCGAAGGCCTCGTTATCGCTCCACCCGGGGTCCTCCACCACGGTGACCCGCACGCCGATGACCCCCGCGAGGGTCGCGAAGAGCCAGGCCAGCACGGGGGGCGCCTCCCCGAGGGTGTTGACGTCCAGGGATTCCCCCACCCCCACCATGTCCAGATTGACCATGCCGATGACCTCGCCGTATATGCCCTCCAGGTGCTCGGCCATGTAATCCGACCCGCAGCCCACCTCGTCCTCGTCATAGCCTTCCGGGATCTCCTCCGAGGCGAAGGCGACGAAGAGAAACGTGGGTATGTTCTCCACCTCGCGGAAAACCCGGGCCAGCTCGAGCATGACCCCCACCCCGCTCGCGTTGTCGTTGGCCCCCGGGCTGCCGGTCCCTCCCGCGGTATCGTAATGGGCACCGACGATGACCACCCACTCGGGATGCGTGCCCCTGTCCCGCACGTATATATTGCGGCTGACCTGGCCGTCCACCGAGGGGAACGCCTGCTCGACGATGTCCTCGTAACCGCAGCCGGCGAACGCCGCCTCGATATAGGCCGCGGCCTCTGATTCGGCCCCGCTCCCCGCAGGCCTAGGCCCGATCTCTACTGCCAGTTGCTCTATATGCTCCATGGCGCGGGACGCGTCGAAGTCAAGACCCGCCGCCCGCCACCCACCACCATTAAGGTTACTGGAACCGCCGGTATCCGCTTCATCTCGCCCGGCGAGGCTATCGCCGCCGGTACCCTGCCCAGTACCGCAACCGCATATAACTATGGTATTCGCAACCAGCAATATACATGCCAGGAGGACGGCCCCGGCCGCCCCCGCGGGTTTTCGCGTCCTCATGTAACCACCCGTCTCATTCACTCCTCGACGGCCTCCGTTGCCTTGCCCGAATGGCTCACACATCCGCGACAGTAACGATTATATTCCACCCGGCACTATCACGATGCGCATACACACCCCCGGATCCGGTTACCCCTGTACCATAACATGCCGACGATCACGACACTCGTTGCTTTATGGGCCAACACCTGTTATGCTCGTCCGGCATACGGTTTTTTCTAGGTAGGTTTGGAACTTGTCCCGAGGAGACAGTATCCTCGGGGTTTTTTTAGGAGAAAAGGAGGTGAATAGAGGATGAAGATATACGCAGGGAATTTAAGTTACTCCATGAGTTCCGATGACCTGTGGAAAACCTTCGAGGAGTACGGCAATGTGGAATCAGCCGACGTGATCATGGATCGCAACACCAACAGGTCTAAGGGCTTTGGTTTTGTAGAGATGACCAACGACGCGGAAGCTAAAGCCGCTATCAGTTCATTGAACGGCAAGGAGCACGACGGACGCGCCCTTAACGTTAGTGAAGCCAGACCTCGCAATACCGAGTCTCGCGGCTCGTATCGTTATTAGGATTTCCAGGCTTGGATCTCGCCCGGCGGCCCGCATGGGGCCGCCGGGTTCTCTATTACGGCAGTCCAGACAGGACTACAGGTTCCTCATGGCAGTCAACTGCAACTTTTAAGGTCTGACCCCAATGGTGTTAAGTTTTACAGTCCGAGGACGTCGTGCCCGCCTGCCCATTTGCCCTGGTAGAGGAAATACATGGGGCGCTCGGCCACGATGAGGCGGTCCGCCGCCACCCGGGCGGAAACGTCGTGCTCCGGCCCCACGGCGGCGTTGACGTTCACCGTGGCGCGGGAATGCGCCGCGACGGGGAACTCGCTCAGCACGTTCTCCCCCGTCTCCAGCATGTAGGTTATGCTCACGTCGGCGTCCTCGCCGCCCGCGTTCTGGATGCATATCCACTCCTCGAACCCGGAGCGGGTGGTGCCCTCGGCGAAATAGTAGGTGGTGGCGGGAGGGGTGGGCTCCATCTGCATGGTGGCGTAGACCAGCATCTCGGTGGTGGCCGGCGGCTTCGGTGAAGTCCCATTGCTCGAGCACCTGCGCCGGTTCCCATGCCTCCAGCACCCCCTCCATGTATATGACCTGCGCCCGGTGGGAGGAGGGCACCGTCTCGTGGTTCAGGACCATCACCAGGGCGGCGCAGACGCGGCCGTTCTTGTCGGCCAGGCCCCCGGTCAGTATGCTCCAGCTTCCGCTGTAGGAGGTCAAGCGCCGGGGAGCGCTCCAGGTGCCGTCAGGGGACATGTAGCGGTACCACAGGTTCTCGTCCTCGTGCTGGTATGCACTAGGGTCTCCCGCCGCGACGGTGGGGTCGCGCCCCCAGGTCCAGGTGGTGTAGACGATGTGTAGTTAGTCGTCCCGGTCGACGTCCACGTAAACCAGTTCGGAATCCCTCCACCCCGATATGTTGGTTAGGTTGACCGCGGCGGACCAGGCGCCCTCCGAGTACATGGCGTAGTAACTGTCCCCGAGATCCTGGAACTCGAAGCCGGGGCCGTCCGGCGGTTGCGATATATCCGTCGTCGTCACGCGCTCGAAGAAGAAATGCATCCTCCCGCTGTTGTCGAGGATCCCGTTCGCCGAACTGCCGTCGTGGTAGACGACGGGGTCCGGTATGGGGTTGTACGCCCTCGCCAGGGGTGTCCAGCCCCCGGTCCCGGCGGCATCCGCCTCGCCGCCGGCCGTCTGGAAGGCGGCTTCTCTTGCGGCCGGCCACAGCCCGTCCTCGCCTTCCGCCTCCCCGCGCAGGGAATCCGGCAGCATCCCGGGCGGAACGCTCTCCTGCAGCCGCGCGTGCAGGCTCTCCGCTTCCGGGCAGTAGGCCTCGGCGACCTCGGGGGCGTAATAAGACGGCAAGCCCGCGATGTCCTCGCCGCCCTCGAGACCGCCCCGGGAAACCGGGACGGCCCTCCTGCTGTCGCCCTCCTCCCCCTCCGCGGCCGCCGCGCGGGCGGCGGGAAAGGCCGCCGCGAGGAGCAGCGACAATACGAGGATGGCGGCGGTGACGAGTCCTGGTATTTTCTTCCTATCGTGCCTGGCTACGTCAGACATGATGTTGCTCCTTCCCCCCGGAATCATGGTTGCATACCTGGGATTATACCCTCTTGCCTCGCCGTTGATTCCCTGCCCGTGCCGAGAGTGCACATGGCCTTCTCCGCCTATCTGGTGACAGGTTTTCAAGGGGTGACCCGATGCGAGGTAGCGGACGGGAAGAATACAGGTTTAGCGCGC
Source organism: uncultured Actinomycetota bacterium (assembly GCA_964592775.1). Taxonomy (GTDB): domain Bacteria; phylum Actinomycetota; class Geothermincolia; order Geothermincolales; family RBG-13-55-18; genus SURF-21. The sequence continues at coordinate 4,676 of CAZQFX010000027.1, read as the reverse complement.
CGTTTCCGCCGCGGCGATGAGGGCCTCCTCGGCGGATGGGAGATCACGCACCCCGGGCCGCTCCAGCAGCTCCACGCCGCTTTCCTCCAGGACATAGCCCGCGCCCCTGTCCCGCAGGGTATCCCTGGTGAGTAGGGTGTCAATACCGCGTACGGCCAGAAAGACCGCCGGCTTCACGCCCCCGCCTCCCGGGTCCTTCGCGTAGGGATTCTCCACGCTTTCACGCGAGACGACATTCCCGCCTTCCAGGTTGAGCTCGAGGAATGCGAAAGCCGCCGCATCCTCGAAGCGGCTGGGGACGCTCGCCCCGTCACCCGACAGCGGCGCTGCGCACAGCGACCGGCCCTCCTCCTTCGCCATGAACTCGACCTGCACGCGGTCGACCTTCTCGATCGAGCGCTCCACCGCCTGCTTGAGGCGGCCCGAGATATCCCCGGCCTCGCGTATGTCGAAGGTCGCGGGCACGACGGAGACTGTGATGAAGCGGTAGCTACCCGAGTTGCGCCCCAGCACCTCGCGTACCTCTCTCACTCCCGGGGTCGCCCGCGCCGCCGCCCTCGCCTTTTCCAGGATCTCTTTCTCCACCGAGACGTCGAGCAGCACCCGCAGCCCCTCCAGCCCCACCTGCACACCCGTCCACCCCAGGAAGAGCGACACTACCAGGCCAGCGGCGGCGTCCATGTACGGCACGCCCAGGGCCTCCAGGCTCACCCCGATCATGACCGCGGTCCCGGCCACCACGTCCCCCCAGGAGCGACGCGCGTCCGCCACCAGGCTGGGAGAGTTTTCCCGCTCCCCCACCTTGCGCTTGTACCTCGCCACCCACAGGACCAATGCCGTCGACAGCGCCATGACCAGGAGCACGAGCCATACCGACTGCAGATCCCCGCCACCGCGCAATATCTTGTCTATCGACTCCCGCACCAGCTCGTAGGCGGTGAAGAGTATCATCACCCCGATGCACACCGCGATGAGGTTCTCCAGCTTGTACAGGCCGGTGGGGAAGTTACGCGTGTGGCGCTCGGAGAGGCGCAGTCCGGCGAAGACCGCCGCGGAGGCGAATATGTCTATGGTGGAATCGATGCCCATGGCGATGATGGCCACGCTCCCCGATACGGCCCCGGCCGAGAGCATGGACACCGCCATGGCCGCCGAGGCTGCGCTGGATGCGAGCGCCGCCTTCTCGGACTCACGCAAGCCGCTCGCCTCCCTCCTGCGCGAAGCGCTCGAGCAGAGCTACCTCGGCATCGTTGAGGCTGCACGCCGCCGGCGCGCGGACCACCTCCACACCGTAAGCCGCGAGGACCTCCAGGGCCTCGCGGGCGCCTTCGCCCTCTCCGGCGTACGTGTCCTTATGTCCGGACGGGACCTCTTGCTCCGGCGTCCGCACTTCCTCCCTCGCCTGCCCTTGCTCCAGCGTCCGCCCTTTCTCCGGCGTCCGCCCTTTCTCCGGCGTCCGCACCTGCTCCGGCGCGCTGCCGCCCAGGAGCAGCGTCTCCACCCCCCGCATGCCCAGGTAGGCCGCGAGGCGCACTTCTCTCCCCGGCACGTCCTCGCCGTACGGGATATCGAGCACCTGCCTGGACAGCGCCTTCTCCCCGCCGCCGTCGATGGTCACTACGACCAGCCGCCGTGCCTGCCACAGGCTAGGGGACAAGCCCTCATCGCCGTCCGCCAGGGGCAGCGCGCATATGCGCGTGCGCGGCACATCACTGCAGAACTCCACTATGACGTGGTCGACGTTGTCGATCTTCTTCCTTATCTCTTCCTCTATCTCCCGCGAGACCGCATTCGCCTCCCGCAGGTCGTAGGTGGACAGGTTGATGGTGAGGTCGATGAAGCGGAAGCTGCCGGAGTTCCTCCCCTCCACCTCGAGCACATCGCTCACGCGTTCGTCACCCTCGGCGATGGACCTCACCTGGTCTAGGATGTCCCTTTCCACCGAGGCGTCGAGGAGCACCTTGAGGCCGTCTATGAGTATGGAAAGCCCGAACCACACCAGCAGCGCCACCACCAGCATGGCGACCACCGCGCCCATGTCGGGCACGCCGGCTGCCTCCAGACCCAGCCCCAGGGACAGGAGCAGGCAGGCGCACATGCTCCCCAGCGAGTGCCTGGCCTCCGCCCTGAGGGCGGGGGAGTTCTCCTTTTTCCCCACCCTCCACTTGTACCAGGCAAGCACGCCGGCCACCACCGCGCATACGATAAGGACCGCAACCGGGATCCACACGTTGGCCAGGTCCTCGCTCTCCGGGCCCATGAGCCTCAGGGCCTCTTTCGCGGTCTCGTAGGCGCCGACGAGGATAAGGAGGCCAACGACCACGCTCACCAGGTTCTCCAGCTTATAGAGGCCGAGCGGGAATGCGGCGCTGCGGCGCTGCGACAGCCTGAGGCCGAAGAACACCATGAGGCAGGCGACAGCCCTGACCGCTGTCTGTATGCCGCCGGCGAACATGCTCACGCTCCTCGCCAGCGATACCGCGCCGATGAGCAGGGCCGCCGCGAGCAGCACATAGACCACGGCGGCCACTATGACGACGCGTTCGGTCCTGCGCATGCGGACCTTCCCCTGCTGGGCACTCTCCACGGATTCCAACCGACGCCCCATCCTTCCCGTTGCGGCCGTCCGCCCTTTCCGCACGGCTTCCGCCCGATCGCCATAAGCTGCCTGCCATTGGTTCTGTCGGCATAAAACACCTCCGGGTTGAAGGGGGTCGCGCCCCGCGGCCGTCTCTCCTCACCAGGGCCGCCATGCGGTCGAACGCCAAGCGGAGTGATGCGCTCGCTTTTAAGGGTAGATGATAGACAAAGCCGGCCTCACGCCGTCCCCCCGCCGGAGGTGAGCAGCACGGGCCCGTTTATCTTCTCCACCGCGATGGCTGCCCGTAATAGCCCGCAGATCCACTGGGTATGGTGATCGGTCCGGGTGGGAAGCGGGTGCCGCTCTCAGGCGCTTCCGATTACGCGGCTGACGGCGCCGACCAGTTCGCCGATGGTGAAGGGCTTGGCCAGGCAAGCCTCGACTTTTAGCCTGCCCTCCCGCTCTATCTCGTCTATCGCCCTCTTCATAGCCGAGAGTATGATTATGGGCACCTCGTCCATCCCCTCCTGGCTCTTGATCTCCTCGTACACCTCGATGCCGTCGACGTGGGGCATCATGAGGTCGAGGAGGATGAGTTCTGGCTTCACCGACTCCAGGCGGGGCAATATCTCCCTGCTCTCCGTGAAACCGGCCACATGGTAACCGTGCTTCCGGAGGATGAGGGATACGAGCTCGATCATCTCCGAGTCGTCCTCGATGTAGGCAATGGTCTTCACTTCGCAAGCTCCTTTGGCCTGTCGCGAGCTCCTTTTGCCTGCACACACTCACTATTTATATAGTTGGGACATTTCGCACCGCGGTATAAAAGAATCTGGCGAGTGGAAGGTTTTGGCTGTTCGGCGGCAACCATGAAGAATTGAGCGGTCACCGCCGAATCCATACATTTGGGGCGGTTTTGCCTGGAAAATACGCAGCCCTTGCGCCGCTTTCTCCCATGAGACCGCGTATTGCGGCACGCGTTTGCCGCCCTCTTGGGCTAACCGCGCTATCGGCCGATAAGAATGTGGAATGTAGTATCCCGCAGACCGACAGTCGAGATGGAGGAAAAGACATGGACAACAGGAAGCTCGGATACGGGCTGCTGGCGGTGACCTTCGTATGCTGGGTGATCACCATGATAGGGATGTTCGCAGGCGGGTCTCACCGCTGGACGGAGCCTGTCCAGCAGTTGGGTTGGATCTTCTTCATCGCCGGGTTCCTCGTGCTCTACCTGCAGACCGGCCGCGAGATCATCAGGCCGAATCTCGCGAACATCGCGTGGTGGTCCGGAGCCGCCGCCATGGCGCTTTTCCTCGTGTCCCTGATCCTGAACGTCGCATCGGAGGCATTCAAGTCGTGGTTCGAGGCGTTCGAGGCGGCGGGTTCCGTGGCGATGGTGGTGGCCGTCATGACGGCGATCTGGTCGGTCGGCGGCTGGGAGAAGACACCCGACTAGCCCGGGCCGATATATCGATACCAACCGCTTGGCTCAGACCTGGATCCGGGCTTGGAACGATCCCCGTGCCTGAAGCCGGTGGGGGTGCCCACCAGGTCCTCGATGGTATGCCAGCGGGGGAACTCTATGCCCTCATCCTGCTGCAGCTGCCGCGGGAACCAGCGCAGGGCTGCGTCCGAGAGGGGGTTGCCGCGCTGGAAGAGCACCGCGGCCCCGACGCCGTTGGCCGCGGCGTAGTATGCATAATCGCGCGTGTTCTCGTGGTAGTAGGCCACGCAGAAGGGGCTGCGGCCCCGTGGCGCCGACGATGGTTACCTGCTTCATGACGCCCCGGTATATCGTCCGTACCCGCACATCAGGCCGATATTGCTCTTGCCCATGGAACGTACCTTTCCGCTTCGGTTACCGGCGCGGCAGCCTCCGGCTGCGCCAATTTCCGCCCCTCACATTCTACCAGTTTTCGCTTCCTCATCATCCTGTCCAATCCGTTTCCGCTTTGCTTCGCAGCCTCGCCTTTCTCATACTCATGGTTTTCCCTTGCTTGGCTGCCCTGAGTGCGAGATACCCGGAATACTGCCCATATAAGTCGAGTAGCGCCGGGGACTCTCACCCCCACGCCCTCACGGAACCGGACGTGAG
>CAZQFX010000026.1:20812-23430 GCA_964592775.1 uncultured Actinomycetota bacterium | reverse complement strand
TGAGCTGGTAACTTAATTCGGAGAAAACCCCCCGGAGATGCGCGGAATGTGAGCCCGGCGGGTGATCTCCGCGCCAGCGGCGGGAGCGGGGTCGGGGAAAATCCGTGACTATTACGATAGGCTATTCCTCCTACGTCACATAACCCCGGTTATCTGACATAGGTTTCGAGGGTCGCCCCGCGTTTCCCTGCGATTATGCTTGTAGACATCCGAGGGGTTATCCGACATGGAAAAGGCGAAATCGTACAGTCACCGGCGGGGGAGGGGATTACACCGCCCACCGGCAACGTGAGCGTGCAGGGGCTCCACACGACCTGGCGGGCTCTGCTGCTTAGGGGAGGAAAGAAGGTAGAATATGGGAGCCACCCCCTGACCGGACAAACGCCCCATTGCCGTGAGTTCCTCCGGGGGAAGCGCGGGAGCCGCCAGGCTCCCATATATTATTCCGCCGCGGCGGGGGAGGCGGAGCATGAGGATATGGCGACCCCGACGGGTATGCCCACCCGAGCATGCCAGCACATCATGCGAAAAGAGGCGGTTTCCCGCCTCTTCCCATAACTCCTACTTAAAGGTCCCCCGTTTGGCTCACATTTTGATTTTGACATAAATAGGCGAATATGTGTGTCGCCAAGCAATGCTAGAATGATTTTATTGTATGCGCGCCACCGCCTGCACGCCGGGGCCGATGGTCGATGGTCTATCGCGCATACCGCGCGCCAACAAAGCCGGCGCTGCGTTAAACCGTTACTCCTCCAGGCCATCCGTGTCGCAGGTGCACTCCCTGCCCAGGACCCTGGCCTCCGCGAGGTTGCCGGCCACGACGGGTATGTCCAGGGGGTGGCTGTAGGGGGGCGCGTAGGCCAGGTCCAGGGACGAGAGGTCGCCGGCGGTGAGCCGCGCGGTGACGCAGGTGGCGAGGACGTCGAGCCTCTTTTCCGCCACCGCCCGGTAGTCCCCCACCACTTGAGCCCCGAGGATCCTCCCCGTGCCCTTCTCCACGGTGACGCGGGCGGTCATGCGCCCGCCGCCGCGGTAATAGCCGGGAAGGACGGAGTCCTCCAGGGTGACGGCCCCCGCGTCGAAGCCGGCCTCCCGCGCCTCCTCCTCGCCGAGCCCCGTCTTGCCCACGGTCAGATCGAAGGCCTTGAGCACGAAGGTCCCCACCACCCCGGGGAAGGAACCCTCCCCGCCGGAGACCGTCTCCGCCGCCGCCCGCCCCTGCTTGCGCGCCGTGGAGCCCAGCGGTATCCAGGCCTCCCGGCCGGAGACGAGGTGCCGCGTGGTGGCGCAGTCGCCGCAGGCCAGGATATCGGGGAAGCTGGTGCGCATAGCCGCGTCCACGCGTATGGCCCCTCCCGCCCCCAGTTCGATGCCGGCCCTCCGCGCCAGCTCGCTCGCCGGCCGTATGCCGATGGAGAGGAGGACCATCTCCGCCTCCAGCTCCCCCCGGGAGGTCGCCACCCTGGTCACGGCGCCGCCCGTCCCATCCAGGCCCTCCACCTTTACGCCCAGGTGGAGGTGGACGCCGTTGGCCTCGAGGTGTTCTCCCACCTTCCCCGCGAGGTCGGCGTCCAGGGGCGGGAGCACGTGGTCCACCAGCTCCACCAGGTGCACCTCCATGCCCAGCCGCCGCAAGGCCTCACACATCTCCAGCCCGATGGCGCCCCCTCCGACGATGACCGCGCGCTGCGGCGCCCGCAGGTCGATGAAGGACTTCATCTCCAGGGCATGGGTGATGGAACGCAGAATGAAGACGCCGTCCAGGTCCTTTCCGGGGATGGGAGGGACGAAGGGGTACGCCCCGGTGGCGACGATCAGCCTGTCGTAATCTATAGAGGACTCGCTCACCCCCTCCAGGTCGGCCACGCGCAGGCTCCTGTTCGCGGGGTCGATGGAATTGACGCGGTGGCGCAGGAACACGCGGATATCCTGCCTGCTCTCGAACTCCGAGGGCAGGCGGGCCAGCAGCCTGCGCCAGTTGGGGCTGTAGCCGCCGATGAAATAGGGCAGGCCGCAGCCGGCGTAGGAGATGAACTCGTCCTGGTCATAGATCTCTATCTCCGCCCGCGGGCAGCAGCGCCTGGCCTTGGAGGCGGCCGTGGCTCCGCCTGCCACCCCGCCGATGACCACGATCCTGCGCGGTTGCTCCATCACCACCACTCCCTCTCCATGCCCGTTTCCTCGCTCCGGTTGGCTTGTCGTATAATGCATATGGTCCAATGCCTATCATTCCCCGAGGAGAAGGGGTAAAAACCGGTGGGCGAAGCCTACGTGAGCGGCGTGGCCATGACCGATATCGGCTGGCAAGAGCTGGACGCGCATGAGCTGGGGGCGCGGGTGTGCCGCGATGCGCTGCGGGACGCCGGACTCCTGCCCTCCCGGGTGGAAGGGTTGATATCCACGCCCCACGGCTACATGGCCGACACGCGCAGGATGATCACCCAGAGGATGGCCGATTACCTTGGCATGCAATGCGGCCTCATGCTGGAAATAGACAGCGGCGGCAACTCCAGCTCCGTCGCCCTGCACATCGCGTATGACCGCATCAAACGGGGGAAGATAAACTCGTGCCTGGTCTTCGCCGCGCAGAGGGAGGCGCCGCCATACAAGATAAGGGG
>CAZQFX010000026.1:7574-20784 GCA_964592775.1 uncultured Actinomycetota bacterium | reverse complement strand
ATCAAGGCGGCCAACTCCCTCTACGACTCCTACCAGGCGGCATACGGCGTGATCAGCCCCCTCCCCTTCTACGCCATGGCCATACAGAGATACATGCACCTGTACGGCGTCCCGCCCGAGGACATCGCGCGCGTGGCCGTGCTCCTGCGCGAGCATGCCTTGAGGCACCCGCAGGCGGCCTACAAGGAGCCACTGACCCTGGAGGAGGTGCTGGCCAGCCCCTTTCTCTCGCCGCCCATCCACCGCCTGGAGAGCTCCGAGATGCACGACGGCGCCGCGGCGGTGGTGTTGGTGGCTGACGAGCTGGTACGGGACCGCGGCAGGGCGGTACGCGTGGCGGCAATGTTCGAGGCGCACGACGCCACCAGCTTCGTCCCCTACCGGGGCGAGATATCCAGCTTCCCCTGCGTGGGGAGGGCGGCGCGCGGAGCCCTGGAGGAGAGCGGCTATGCCATCGCGGACATGGACGTGGCTGAGGTCTACGGCGCCTTCGCGGGCATGGAGCCCATGATGTACGAGGAGCTGGGCTTCTTTGGCCCGGGCGAGGCGCCGGTGGCGGTAAGGGAGGGGCGGACCACCCACGGCGGCGAGGTGCTCTTAAACCCCAGCGGCGGGAGGCTGTCGCTGGGCCATCCCGCCTACGCCACCCCCCTGCTGGAGTACACGGAGGTCGTGCGCCAGTTGAGGGGCGAGGCGGGCGAGCGCCAGAGGCCGGGCGCGTCGGTGGGGCTCGTACATACCGAACAGGGCTTCATCAACGGCTCCATCGTGGCCGTGCTGGACAAGGAAAGGGGCTAGCGTGAGGTGCCTGGCACCACGAAAGGGGAAAACCCTCTTTTCGGTGCCTGACACCATCCGGAAGTGTGCCGGGCGCCGTATCCCGGTGAACGGTGAAGAGCCCGGCGCGATACGCGGCAAGTGAAGGGAACGGGAGATGGACACGAGGCCGATCATGAAAGCCGGATATCGCGGATAAGAAAGGTCGACTTGTGGATACCAGGCCATATATGCAGGACCGCGCGGCGGAGGAGTTCTTCGCCCGCCTGAAGCGGGGGGAGTTCCAGACCACGCGCTGCCGCGGTTGCGGGGAGACGCACTACCCCCCGCGCGTGATATGCCCGCTTTGCCTGGGCGAGGACCTGGAATGGGTGGACCTGCCGCGCGAGGGGACGCTTATGGCCTTCACGCAGCAGAAGGCGGCCATCCGCTGCCGCAAACCCGACGTCCTCGGCCTGGTCGAGCTGGAGGGGATAGGCAACGTCTTCACCCGCATCGAGGCCCCCTTCGAGGAGCTGCGCATCGGCATGAGGGTGACCTTCGACACCTGGACCTCGCCCGACGGCGTGGCCCTCCACCTGTTCCGCCCCCCGACCGGCCCCGGGGCCAGGCCTCCGGCCTCCACTACGGAGGTCAGGTCTCCGTACGATGTGCTCAACAAGTGATCACGTCCGCCGGGTGGTATCATCCTTATATGATCGAGGAGATAGCTGAGGGCCTGTACCTGGTCCACGGCGCGAACCGGGGGCGCTTCCCCTGGTCCCATTCCGTCCTCGCGGTGGGCGATTCCACCGTGCTCTTCGACACGGGGTGCGGCGCCGCGGCCATCGGAGAGGTCAAGGAACGCTTCCCGCCCGACCTGGTGATAAACTCCCATACCCACCCCGACCACTTCTCGGGCAACCACCATTTCCGGGGCTACGAGCTGTGGGCGCCGGACATGTTCGCCTCCATCCTCCCCGACCTGGAGAACATGTCTTTGCGCCTCGCCGGGGGCGGGGAGCCGGCGCGGGAATGGCTGCACCTGGTGCGCGACGTGCTGGGCCACGTACCCACGACGCCGACGGGAACCTTCTGGGATGGAGACGTCGTCGACCTCGGGAGCATGCGCTTCCGCGCCGTATACACGCCGGGGCATACCCTGGACCACTTCTGTTTCCTGGAGGAGGAAAGGAGGATCGTCCTCTCCTTCGACATCGACCTCACCCCCTTCGGACCCTGGTACGGGCACGTGGAATGCAATCTCGAAGAGTTCTGCGACTCCCTGCACCGCGTCCTCGCGCTGCGACCGGAGGTGGTGGTGTCGTCGCACCGCAGCCCCATCAGCGAGGGCATAGAGGAGGAGTTCGCCGCCTTCGACGACGTCTTCGTGCGCCGTAACGAGAAGATCCTGGACATGCTGGGCGAGACGCCGGCGACGCCGGAGAGACTGGCCGAGTCGTCGCCCATCTACGGGGTCGCGGAACCGGGCTTTGCCCTCGCCCTCTATTTCGAGGCGCGCATGATCGAGAAGCACCTGGAGCTGCTGGCGCGTCGCGGCCTGGCCGAGAGGCTGGAGGACGGCTCCTACCGGCTCGCGTAACGCCGGGATTTCCTGTTCGCAAGCGCCATGGCCGTCTTTGGATGCTGTTAGACTGACACCATGATCATTCGGTGAACGTATTCCGATGAGCCAGCTTTTTCGACGATAGAGGAGCCTGTTGCATAAACCTCGCACGAATCTCGCTCTCCCAAAATTACAGCAAAATAGGCATCATAATGGAGTCAATAATGGGCCATTTCGGTGAATATGTGGAGAGCAATATGTCTGGCGCAGGGTTTGTGCGACAGCCTCAGAGACAAGGTGTGATGAATTGCAGCAGATTTTCGATGAGTTGGGGAAAGGGAATTCGTACGGAGCATCGACAACGCATATGAGCAAATTGCTGCCGCGAATTGAAGGTGGCGGCGGGGGAGGGTGCCCGATACTGATATTTGGGATCTCCAGGAGGTTGTACGTTGGGGACTGAGGATATAGAGAAAGGGCGTTCGGACAATCGTCGAATCGATAATCTACTGGAACTTGGGACTGGTAGATTCGGTACTATACTCGCTGACCCTCCCTGGCAGTCTACGAATCGTACCGGGAAGATGGCGCCTGAACACAAGAGGCTGAACAGATATAGAACGATGTCCGTACAGGAAATAATGGAGTTACCGGTCTCACAGGTTTCGGCTGCGCAAAGCCATCTCTACCTCTGGGTGCCAAACGCATTGATCCTCGAAGGCTTGGAGGTAATGAAAAGCTGGGGATTCACATACAAAACAAATCTTGTATGGTATAAGATCCGTAAAGATGGTGGTCCGGATGGGCGCGGGGTAGGTTTCTATTTCAGGAATGTCACCGAGTTGGCCCTTTTTGGAGTTCGAGGAAGCCTGAGGACCTCGAGACCAGGAAGAACGCAGGTAAATATTATAAGGAGCCGAAAACGCGAGCATTCAAGAAAGCCTGACGAGCTATACGACGTCATCGAGCAATGCAGTCCGGGTCCATTCCTTGAGATGTTTGCCCGCCATAGTCATCCTGGATGGTACAAGTGGGGCGATGAAGCTCCAGATCTCAAGAAATGTGAAATTATTGCTCTTAAGGAAGGATCTCCAAGACTATTCGAAGTTGTGAATTGAACCTCGCTGCTTAGCTGCGAAGAGCATGAAGTTTCGCACGGAGGGGCGGCACCTTATGGTCTTCCTGTTTCGCGGATCGCCATCTGGTAAACACATACACCGAGATCATGCTGCTAGTTTGCGCCCGCGTGGCTCCCCAAGAAAGGGGTTCGAGATCCCATGCAGGCTTTGCCCGACACTTCGTACACATACGTTCACAGATGCAAATAATCCCTCGTGAGTCAATTCGAGTAACAAGTCAATGCGAGTACTTGCATGCCGCACTACTTATCCTTATAATCTTTCCCAGCTCGGGGGTTTCTCCCGGGTCGTATCCGAAATAACGCTCTCCGAGTCCTTGGAGCCCAAGGCCATAGGGCTATGGCGGAGGGCTGACAGGGTGCAGGCGGAAACGCCTGTGCCTATCGTGCTTGGAAAGGAGAGGGGCCGTGGAAGCTTCATGCTGTGCGCCCGGCTGACCAAGAGAGCACCGCGAAATCAGAGAACCTGGGGGGAAGAAGGCCAATGACATAACTGGGAATTTATGGTAATTCTGCCTGAAAAGCGAGCAGAAGCGATGTCGACCGCAAGGAAGATGCGAAGAGTAGGGAAGAGACGATTCATCAGGACTGGCAGCACCAAGATGAAGAGAAGACGACAGCTCGGTAACAAAGCGCTCGGAGGGGACGTTGAGCGGCGGGATACGTCTCGTCGCCTTGCCTTCTGGAACCCCCCAAATTCCTGGGTCGAATCCTCCCCTCCGGGCGCTCTATATATTTTGGTTCTTACGCGGGAAGTGTGGGCAGGGGCGAGATCATGCTGATTGTTCCAACCCCGCATCTGAGGCTATTGTCTCCCATGATCCATACTTCGACGAAAGGAGCCGAATCTTTGGAATCATCCATGAGTCATAGGAGGTGAAGCGTTAGTGGAAAAGAACGGAGTGACCAGGCGCCAGTTCATCAAGTACGCGGGCGCCACCGCGGCCTTGCTGGGCTTGAGCCAGGCGCTGGTACCGGAGCTGGCCCAGGCTTTGCAGGAGCTGGCGGCCGGCAAACCGCCGGTGCTGTGGATCCAGGGTCAGAACTGCACGGGATGCTCGATAACCTTCCTCAACACCAACTTCCCCAACGTGGCGGAGCTGGTGCTGGACAAGCTCTCCGTGCGCTACCAGCCCAACGTCATGGCGGCTGCGGGATACCAGGCTTCCGGAGTGCTCGAGGAGTCGGCCAAGGAACTCGCGGGCAAGTACGTGCTGGTGGTTGAGGGCCCGGTCCCGACCGCAGAGGGCGGGGAGTTCTGCACCTTCGGCCTGGAGCACGGGACCAAGGACATGATGGGCAGGCAGGTCCCCAAGGACAAGCCCATTTCCGCCTGGATGGAGGAACTCGTGCCCGGCGCCGCCGCGGTGATAGCCCTGGGCAACTGCGCCTCCTTCGGGGGCATCCCGGCGGCCAACGCCACGGTCACGGGGACCAAGGACGTGCTCGACGTGGTCAAAGGGATAGATAAGAACAAGCCGGTGATCAACATCGGCGGTTGCCCCCCCCACCCCGACTGGTTCGTCGGCACGGTGATGTACTACCTGCTCAACGGGAAGCCGCCGGAGATGGACAAGTACAACCGCCCCACCATGTTCTTCGACAAGCTCATCCACGAGAACTGCGAGCGCAGGGCTTCCTTCGACGCCGGCCTCTTCCTGGAGGACTGGAACGACAATAACCCCGACTTCAAGCTCTGCCTCTTCAAGGTGGGCTGCAAGGGGCCGGTAACCTACGCCGACTGCCCCACCCGCCGCTGGAACTCGGCCGTCAACTGGTGCGTGGGGGCCAACGCCCCCTGCCACGGCTGCGCCGAGCCCGCTTTTTACGAGAACCTCTCTCCCCTCTACGAGCCGCTGCCCAACGTCAACTTCATGGGCATCAACACCGCGGCGGAGACCCTGGGCTGGATAGCCGCGGGTGCCACGGCCGCGGGCATAGGCGGCCACTACCTCTACAAGCAGTTGGGGAAGAAGGAGCCCGAGGGGGGTGAGGAGTGATGGCGCAGATAGTGACCATCGACCCCGTGACCCGCATCGAGGGCCACCTGCGCATCGACGTGGAGATCGCGGACGGAAAGGTGAAAGACGCCTGGTCCTCGGGGACCATGTTCCGCGGCATCGAGATGCTGCTAAAGGGCAAGCACCCCTGGGACGCGCAGCAGGTGACGGAGCGTATCTGCGGGGTTTGCCCGCTCATCCATGGCACGGCCTCTTCCTACGCCCTGGATGACGCCATGGGAGTGGAGCTGCCGGACAACGCCAGGCTGATCCGCAACCTCTGCCTGGGGGCCAACTACATCCAGTCGCACATCCTGCATTTCTACCACCTGGCAGCCCTGGACTTCGTGGACGTCGCCGCGGTGCTCAAATACACGGGGAACAACGCGGCGTACAAGGCGTTGAAGTCCACCCTCACCGTGCTCGCGGACACCAAGGACCTCTACCCCTTCCTGCCCCGTTACGCATCCGACGACTACGTGAGCGACCCCGAGGTGGCCACCACCCTGGTGGCCCATTACGTGGAGGCGCTGGAGATGCGCAAGAAGGCGCAGGAGATGCTCTCCATCTTCTACGGCAGGATGCCCTCCTTCGTGGGCACCATTCCGGGAGGGGTAACCAACCCGCCCACCATCTCCAACATCGCCGCCTTCCGGGCGCGCCTTGCCGAGCTGCGCTTCTTCATCAAGAACGTCTACCTGCAGGATATCCTCACCGTGGCCGGCGTACCCGCCTACGCCGTTTTCCTTACCGCCGGCGACTCGGGCGGGAACTACCTGGCCTACGGCGGCTTCGACGAGAACCAGGCCGGCACGGAGAAGTTCCTGCCCCGCGGCTACATCACCGGGAACAACATCGCGGCGGTGAAGGAGTTCGACGAGGCCAAGATCGAGGAGCACGTGAACCACTCCTGGTATACCGAAGACTGCGGTCCGCTCAACCCCAAGGAGGGAAAGACCGATCCCGACCTGCACAAGGAGGACGCGTACTCCTTCCTCAAGGCCCCGAGCTACGATGGTATGCCCATGGAAGTGGGACCCATGGCCCGCATGCTGGTGCTGGCAGGGCTGGAGCTGGGCGACAAGCGCGCCGAGCCCGCGTTGATGCCGCTGGTCAAGGAGCTGGGCCTGGAGCCCGCCGTGAACGCCTGCGTGACCGCGGGCAAGTTCGGCATCCTGCCGCGCCACGCCATGCGTGCCCTGGAGGGTTACCTCCTGGCCCAGCGCATGGAACTGTGGCTGGACCAGCTCAAGCCCGGGGATCCCATCTGGGATCCCAAGGGAAAGGACATCCCGGGCGATTCCTACGGGCGGGGCCTGGTGGAGGGCCCGCGCGGCGCCCTGGGGCACTGGATCCACATCCAGGGGAAGAAGATCGGCAACTACCAGGCCGTGGTCCCCACTACCTGGAACGCCGCGCCCCGGGACAAGGAGGGCAACCGCGGTCCCATCGAGATGGCGCTCGTCGGTATCCCGGTGCCCGACGCCGAGAATCCCATCAACGTGGTACGGCTGGTGAGGTCCTTCGATCCCTGCCTGGCCTGCGCCATCCACGTCATCCACCCCGAGCATAACGGCGTCAAGTCCTTCCGCGTCGTGTAAAGGGGGGATCCGGATGTCAGAGAAGATCAAGATCCCGGGTGCGGCGAAGGCGATGTACGCCACGTACCTGAGCGCCCTGGCGGTTTCCATCTACGTGGGTTTCAACAACCTCCACCCCTTCCTGGAGGGCTGGAGGTACCCGTGGCAGATGAGCATCGCCCAGAACCTCGGCCTCATCTCCATCTGGGTCGTGGCCCTGACCGCGGGCGTGTATATCTACTACGCCACCCTGGGAAAACCCAGGGGATGGAACGAGCCGCTGGGCTGGTACAGGATAGTCGTGGCCCTGCTGGCGATCTGGTACTTCCTGCTCTCCTACGCGGTCTACCTCCCCAACAGCTGGATGAAGTGGTTGAATGATGCCTACGGGGGCATCGCCAACACCTGGAAGGCGTACGACGTCTTCCTTTGGATAGTCCTGCTGGCCAACGTGATCTACCTCTATGCACGTTGGACCAGGTCGGAGAGCTTCCCCCGCTTCCGGGCGGCCAAGAGGGGAGAGGGGGTGTCGTGATGTCGGGCAAGACGGGTTATAAGACCTTCAAGGGCGGCATCCATCCCCCTTACGACAAGGAGCTGGCCTCCGGAAAGGCGATAAAGCCCTGCCCCGTGCCCCCGCAGATACTCATCCCTCTTTCCCAGCACATCGGCGCGCCCAACGAAGCGCTGGTCAACCCGGGGGACCGCGTCGAGCTGGGGCAGAAGATCGGCGGCAGCGAGGCCTTCGTGTCCGCGCCGGTACATTCCCCGGTGGCGGGCACGGTGAAGGAGATCGCCGAGATAACCGGCTTCACCGGGGACAAGGCGAAGGTGGTGGTGATCACCCCGGATGCCGACCAGCCGGAGTTCGGAAAGAAACCCGGCAAGGAGCTGGATGCCCTCACGGATGACGAGGTGCGCGCCATCGCCCGCGAGGCGGGGCTGGTGGGCATGGGAGGCGCCGCCTTCCCCACCCACGTCAAGCTGGCGCCTCCCAAGGACAAGCCGGTGGACACGGTGATCATCAACGCCTGCGAGTGCGAGCCCTTACTCACCTGCGACCACCGCCTCATGCTGGAGAGGCCCGCGGACCTGGTGCAGGGCCTCAAGCTGCTGCTCAAGGCGGCGGGCGCCAGAAAGGGCATCATCGGCATCGAGGCCAACAAAATGGACGCCGTGGAAGAGATGGAAAAGGCTTCGGAGGGAGAGGCCGACATCGCGGTGGAGGTCCTCGAGGTGAAGTACCCGGAGGGAGCGGAGAAGATGCTCATCTTCGCCCTCACCGGGCGCAAGGTGCCGCCGGGCAAGCTCCCCTCCGAGGTGGGCTGCCTGGTGCATAACGTGGGCACGGCCGTCGCCCTCTTCGAGGCCGCGGCCTGGGGCAAGCCCCTCTACGAGAGGGTGATTACCGTGAGCGGCCCCGGCATCAGGGAGCCCGGCAACCTGCTGGTCAGGATCGGCACGCCCATGTCGGCGCTGATCGACGCCTGCGGGGGCTTCGCGGGCGAGGCGGCCAAGGTGATCATGGGCGGCCCCATGACCGGCTGGGCGCAGCCGGACACCTCGGCCCCGGTGGTCAAGGGCACCTCGGGCGTGCTGGCGTTCACCCCCGATATGATCGACGTGGCGGAAGAGCACGAGTGCGTGCGATGCGGCAAATGCATCGACGCCTGCCCCATGTTCCTGCAGCCTAACTTCATCGTGCAGGCGGTGAAGGCGGAGCATTGGGACAAGGCGGAGCTGTGGGGAGCGCTGGACTGCTTCGAATGCGGCTGCTGCTCCTTCGCCTGCCCCGCCTACATTCCCCACGTGACCTACGTACGCGAGGCCAAGGCCGACATCGCGGCCCTGAAGAGGAGATAAGGAGGTGATGCAAGTGGCAGATAAACTGATGACCAACGTCTCACCTCACCTGCACAAGAAGGACGAGACCATCTCGCGCGCCATGCGGGACGTGCTCATCGCGCTCACGCCCGCGGCGGTATGGGCGATGGTGGTCTTCGGCTTCAACGTGGTGCTGATCATCGCCGTGAGCTGCATCACCGCCGCCCTCACCGAGTTCGTGATGCGCAAGATCATGCGGCGTAAGGTGACCCTGGGCGATTACAGCGCCATGGTCACGGCGGTGCTCTTCGCCTTCCTGCTCCCGCCCACCACGCCGCTGTGGGTGGTGGCCATCGGCGTCTTCATCGCCATCGCGGTGTTCAAGGAGCTCTTCGGCGGGCTGGGCAAGAACATCTTCAATCCCGCCGTAACAGCCAGGCTGTTCCTGTGGATTACGCCTCTGGCCATCTACACCACGAAGTTCGTGGAGCCCTTCTACTGGAGGGACAGCGGCTTTTTCACCCCCCTAGCCACCAGCTTCAGCAACGGGGTGGCCACGTTCAAGACCCTGGCGGGAAATGTCTCCGCCGACGTGGTGGCCAGCGCTACTCCCCTCTCCCTGCTCAAGTCGGGGAGGTGGGGGGCCGAAATGGTGACCGGACCGACCCCGATCGGAGCGACCTGGACCACCCCGGCCGGCCGGCCCAGCCTGGGTTCCCTGTTTCTGGGCCTGAAGAGCGGCTGCATCGGGGAGGTATCCGTGCTCCTGCTGCTCCTCGGGGGTCTCTACCTCATCTGGCGCGGGACCATCGACTGGCGCATCCCCACGGCGATCGTGGGCAGCTTCTTCCTGCTGAACCTCGTCGCCTGGAACCAGCCCGTATACAACCTCTTCTCGGGAGGTCTCTTCCTGGGGGCCTTCTTCATGGCCACCGACTGGGTCACCAGCCCGGTGACGCGAAGAGGCAAGTGGATATACGGGATCGGGATAGGCTTGACGGTCTTCCTGATCAGGTTCATCTATTTCCGGCCGGAGGGCGTGGCCATGGCTATCTTCGTCTGGAACATCCTGACCCTGGTCATCGACAGGTACGTGGCGGTGCCAAAGTTCGGCGAGGTGGGAGCGGGCGTGTTCAACAAGCTACCCTTCATGCCGGAACCGGTCCCGCAACCGGCCAAGAAGGAAGCATAGAAAAGAAGCATGACCGTATCCGTAGACGAGTGCGATATGGGCGGCCCCTCGCGGGCCGCCCTTTCCTCGATGGGGCCAGACCTCAAAACGTTAACTGTTCAACGGGCAATGCGATTGGAACGGAATAACCGAAGACAGCGCATCGATGAAGACCGAGTTCATGTTGATAACACGTTCCGTGCCCTATCGGGCTTGCGCCCGTCATTGCCCGCTGCGAGACGAGTATGGTGCAATATCGATTATTGGACACGAGAGACGCCTCTCTCTTTTCTTCTAGTGACGACGGTCATCGGACGTCGGCACCACCGGCTTTTCGTGATGGCGCCTTTGGTGGCGGCTCCTCTCATATAGCGTGGTGAGATATGCCTGAATACGTGGTCATCGGGATCGGGAACCTCCTCGCGAGCGACGACGGGGTGGGCATCCACGCCGTCCGCTATCTCCAGGGCAAGCTGCCGCATGACGTGCCCCTAGTAGAGGGGGGCGTCTACGGTCTCGACCTCCTTCCCTGCCTCGAGGGGCGCGACAAGGCGGTGTTCATCGACGCCATCGACGCCGGGGAGGAGCCGGGCGCGGTCTTCCGCTTCGCTCCCGAGGACGTGAGGGCCAGCCAAGCCGCCCCCACCATGTCCCAGCACGACCTCGGCCTCTACGAGCTGATAGCCGCCGCTCGACTCCTGGGACAGTGCCCGGAGAGTATAATCGTCATCGCGGTGCAGGTGAAGAGCCTGGAGGTAGGGATGGAGCTATCGCCCGAGGTGAGGGAGGCCCTCCCGCACGTGCACCGCCTGGTAGCGGAGGAGACGGGTGGATAGCGAAGACCGGGTATACCTGGAGATAGAGGTATCGGGTATCGTGCAGGGGGTGGGCTTCCGGCCCTTCGTCTACCGCGTCGCCGGCGGGCATGGCATCACTGGCGGCGTGACCAACACCCCCGAAGGTGTGAGGATACGGGCGGCGGCGCCGCGTGACAGGCTGAACTCCTTCCTGAAGGCCCTCAGGGCGGAGGCACCTCCGCAGGCGGTGATCGAGGAGATGACGTCCAGGGAGACGGCGCCTTTTCAGGCGGACTCCTTCACCATCCTGGCCAGCGAGGGCGAGGGAGAGAAACACGCCCTGATCTCACCCGACCTCGCCACCTGCGACGATTGCCTGCGCGAGCTCTTCGATACCGCTGACCGCAGGTACCGCTACCCCTTCATCAACTGCACCAACTGCGGGCCGCGCTTCACCATCATCAGCGGCACCCCTTATGACCGGCCCCTGACCACCATGGCGGGCTTCACCATGTGCGAGGACTGCGAGAGGGAATACCACGATCCCTCCGACCGCAGGTTCCACGCCCAGCCCAATGCCTGCCCGGCATGCGGCCCCCGGCTGCGCCTGCTGGACGCGGGAGGTGGAGAGCTCGCCGGCGACCCCATCGCGGAGGCCGACGCCCTGCTGCGGGAGGGGAAGACCGTGGCCCTCAAGGGCCTGGGCGGTTTCCACCTCGCCTGCGACGCCACCTCCGACGCCGCCGTCTCCAGGTTGCGAGAGCGCAAGAGGCGCTACGCCAAACCCCTGGCGGTGATGTTCGGGGCCCTGGAGGAAGCGGGACGATGCTGCCGTATCGGCAAGGAAGAGGCGTCGCTCCTGCTGTCGCCCCGCAGGCCTATCGTCCTCCTGGAGGAAAAGGAGGCGTCTTCGCTGTCGGGAGAGGTCGCGCCGGGTTTGAAGCACCAGGGGGTATTTCTCCCCTATACCCCCCTGCATCATCTCCTGATGAGGGAAGCAGGCATGCCCC
Organism: uncultured Actinomycetota bacterium; assembly: GCA_964592775.1. GTDB lineage: Bacteria > Actinomycetota > Geothermincolia > Geothermincolales > RBG-13-55-18 > SURF-21. The sequence goes on along the minus strand of CAZQFX010000026.1, from coordinate 8,941 downwards.
TGGTGATGACCAGCGGCAACCTGAGCGAGGAGCCCATCGCCAGGGACAACGACGAAGCCATGCGCAGGCTGGCGGGCATCGCGGACGCTTTCCTCGTCCACGACCGCGACATCCTGGTGAGGTACGACGACTCGGTGACCCGGGTCCTCTCGGGCCGGGAGTACCCCATCAGGAGGGCGCGCGGGTACGCGCCCTATCCCGTGAAGCTGGCGAAGGGTTCGCCGACCGAGGTGCTGGCCCTGGGAGCGGAACTCAAGAACACCTTCTGTTTCCTGCGCGGGAGTCACGCCTTCGTGGGGCAGCATATCGGGGACATGGACAACCGGGAGGCCCTGGACCACTACCAGGAAGCCATGCGGGCAGTGCGGCGGCTCTTCGCCCTCGCGCCGCAGGTCGTGGCCCACGACCTGCATCCCGAGTACCTGACCACGCAGATAGCCGGGGAGTACGGCCTCCTCCGCGTGGGCGTGCAGCATCACCATGCCCATATCGTGAGCTGCATGGCCGACAACGGCCTGCAAGGTAAGGTGATCGGCGTCTCCTGGGACGGCACCGGCTACGGGCTGGACGGCACGGTATGGGGAGGCGAGTTCCTGGTCTGCGACGAGGAGGACTTCGTGCGTTCGGCACGACTCTCCACTTACCCCATGCCCGGCGGGGAGGTATGCATAAAAGAATTACACCGCATGGCCTTCGGCGTCTTGAGCGGGATCGGCGACGACGAGGAGGCCATGCGCCTTTTCGTGGAACTCTTCCCGGCGCGTGAGAATGACGCCGCGGCCCTCATGTCCCAGGCGAGGAGCGGGTTCAACACCCCCCTAACCTCCAGCGCGGGAAGGATGTTCGACGCGGCCGCCGCGCTCATCGGCCTGAGGGAGAGGGCTTTCTACGAAGGCCAGGCCGCGTGCGAGTTGGAGGCGGCGGCGGTACCCTCGCGCTCCACCTATCCCTACACCCTGCTCACCTCCCTCGATCCCTGGGAGATAGACACCCGTGCTCTCTTCCGGGCACTGCTGGATGACGCGAGAAAGGGCGTGGGCGTGGGGGAGATGGCGGGGAAGTTCCACGCCACCCTCGCCTCGGCCATCCTGGAGACCTGCGTGAAGCTGGGCCGGGAGACGGGGATCGGCAGGGTGGCCTTGAGCGGCGGCGTGTTCCAGAACGAACTCCTGGCGGCGCTGGTGATGGACGGCCTGCGCGAGCGCGGCCTGGCACCCTGCGTGCACCGTCGGGTACCATGTAACGACGGGGGGATATCCCTGGGGCAGGCGGTGGCCGCCGCCCGCCGCGCCGAAAGTAACGGAGTTCCGCGGTAGCATACGGCATATATGGTCTTACAAGGGTGAGACCCCGGAAGGACGGTGGAG
>CAZQFX010000026.1:0-7474 GCA_964592775.1 uncultured Actinomycetota bacterium | reverse complement strand
GTAGCATACGGCATATATGGTCTTACAAGGGTGAGACCCCGGAAGGACGGTGGAGGAAGAGATGTGCCTGGCCATACCGGCCGAAGTGCTGGAGAAGAAGGAGAACGGCATCGCGCTGGTCGAGATCGGCGGGGTGCGCAAGGATATAAGCCTGATGCTCACGGAGGGAGTGGAGGTGGGGGACTACGTGCTCGTGCACGCGGGCTTCGCCATCGAGACCATAGACAAATACGAGGCACAGAAGACGTTGGAGCTGCTGGAGGAGTACGCCAGGCTGGACGAAACGTAAGGGGCCGGTTGTCCATGTCGCGTGTCCGCGACACTACCGATGAGAACGAACAACGTGTGTCGGCTCAACATATGGCATCGGGTTGTGTATTTTCAACCTGACCTCTTAAGGTCGAGGGTTCCAGGCGCCCCGAACCAGGCATCCTGGGCAAGGCATCCCCGGCATCATGCTGGCGGCGTTTTCATCCTCAATCGGTGCCGCAGCGATGCGACCGGGGGACCTGATGCGAGTTGGAGGATAGATGAGATACCTGGACGAGTTTCGCTCCCCTGAACTGCTCAGGGGGCAGCTGGAACGTATAAAGAGCATACCCTACGGCGCCTCCTTCATGGAGGTCTGCGGCACCCATACCATGGCCATCTCCAGGGCGGGGCTGAGGCCGCTCCTGGCGCCCCAGGTGGACCTGGTCTCCGGGCCGGGCTGCCCGGTGTGCGTCACCGCGGACAGGGACATAGGGCATGCCGCCGCCCTCGCCGGGGTGGAGGGGACGGTGCTGGCGACCTTCGGGGACATGATGCGGGTGCCCGGCCCCCGGGGGACGCTCGCCGAGGCTGCCTCGCGCGGAGCGGAAGTGAAGGTGGTCTATTCCCCGCTGGACGCGGTGCGCATGGCGGCGGAGGAACCGCGGCGCAAGGTGGTGTTCCTGGGGGTGGGATTCGAGACCACCGCGCCAACCGTGGCCGCATCCCTCCTGCTGGCGGAGGAGAGCGGCGTCTCCAACTACTACGTGTTCTCCCTGCACAAGCTCGTCCCGCCCGCTCTGCGCGCCCTGGCCTGTATGGAAGGGTTTACCATCGACGGTTTTCTCCTGCCGGGGCACGTGAGCGCCATCCTGGGCTCGCGGGCCTATTCCTTCCTCGCGGAGGAATACGGCATCCCCTGCGCCATAGCGGGGTTCGAGGCCGCCGACATACTGCGCGCCATCTTCCTCCTGCTGGAGATGAGGGAAAAGGGGCCTGTGGTGGACATCGAATACTCACGCGCCGTGCGCCCGGAGGGCAACCGCAAGGCCTTGCAGGTCATGGAGCGTGTCTTCGAGCCCGCCGACGCGGAATGGAGGGGGTTGGGGGTCATCCCCGGCAGCGGCCTGGTGCTGCGGGAGGAGTTCAGGAGCCACGACGCCGGGACCTGGGAGGTGGAGACGCCGGAGCCGCCGCGGGAGAGCGCCTGCCGCTGCGGCGACATCCTGTGCGGGAAGATCAAACCGCTGCAGTGCCCGCTCTTCGCGCGTTCCTGCAACCCGGAGAACCCCGTCGGCCCGTGCATGGTATCCACCGAGGGGACCTGCGCGGCCTACTTCCTCTACGGCTACCGGGAAGGAGACGGCCGTGAGGGATAAGGTCGTCACCATGGCCCACGGCGGCGGCGGCTCCCGCATGCTGGAGCTGCTGGAGGAGGTGGTCTTCCCCGCCTTCGGAGAGCCGGTGCTCGCGCAGGCCGAGGACGCGGCGGCCCTCACCCTCCCTGGTGACCGCGTGGCCTACACCACCGATTCCTTCGTGGTCAAGCCCGTCTTCTTCCCCGGCGGAGATATCGGCAAGCTGGCCGTGTGCGGCACCGTGAACGACCTGGCCATGCGGGGGGCGCAGCCCCTCTACCTGACCATGGGCCTCATCCTGGAGGAGGGGCTTCCCTTCGAGGTGCTGGAGAGGGTGCTGGCATCGGCCGTGCGCTGGTCGCAGGAGGCGGGTGTGAGGGTGGTCGCAGGCGACACCAAAGTGGTGGAGAAGGGGGCCGCCGACTCTCTATATATCAATACCTCCGGCATCGGGGTCATCCCGGCGGGGCGGGAGGTATCTATCCGGGGGGCGGAGCGAGGCGACGTGCTGCTGGTGAACGGCTTACTGGGGGACCACGAGACCGCGGTGCTCAGCGGCAGGGAGGGCTTCGATTTCCAGGTGGATGTGGCATCGGACTGCGCGCCGCTCTCCGGCCTGGTGGAAGCCATGTTGGAGGCGTCGGAAAAGCGCGCAGGGGATGGCAGCCTCGGAGGCCACGGGAAAGGGGCGTCGCCGCGGGAAAAGCCCCCCGGGCCTGCTTGCGCCGTGCACGCCATGCGTGATCCCACACGTGGCGGCCTCGCGGCCTCGCTCAAGGAGATGGCGATCGCTTCAGGGGTTGCCCTGGAGGTGGTGGAGGAGGACGTCCCGGTGAGGGACGGGGTGCGTGCCTTCTGCGAGCTGCTCGGTCTCGATCCCCTGCTCCTCGCCAACGAGGGCAAGCTCCTGGCCGCGGTGGCGGAGGACGCGGCGCTCGCCGTCCTCGCCGCCATGCGCGCACATCCCCTGGGGGCGGAAGCGGCGGTAATCGGTAGAGTGGCCGAGGGCCGCGCCGGCGAGGTGAGCCTGCTCACTCCCCTGGGGTCCCACCGCATTCTGCGCATGCCCTCCGGCGAACACTTCCCCAGGATCTGCTGACCCCTTACTTGTTCGACTGCTCCCAGATCTTGATCCATTCCTCCTCGGGGAATTCCGCGAACTGGATGAGGGTGCCCAGGGCCTCGCGGGGATGGACGTAGCAGTCCTTCCACAGCTCGTTGGAGGTGTTGATGTCGAAGGGATTGAGCCCGCGGGAGCGCAGGTGCTCGATCATCTCCTCTATGTCGCGCACCTTGAAGGTGAGGTGGTGCACGCCCTCGCCCCGTTTCTCGATGAAGCGGTTGACGAAGGAGTCGGAGTCGCCGGTGTAGACCAGCTCCAGCATGCTGCCGGAGCCCAAGAGGAAGGTGGCGAACCTGAATCCACCCCACTCCATGTCGAAGATCTCCTTCGCCCCCAGGATGTTGGTCAGATACGACGCGGCCCTGTGCTTGTCACTCACCGCGAAGGCGACGTGGTCCAGTTTCTCCACCAAGTCCATATGCTACCTCCTTGTCCTTTCATGGGCTCAGGTCTTGAATCGCGCGGTCTTGACCTATGGTCGTTCGACCACACATCGCTGTTTCAAGAATTCAAGGTTCAAGACCTGAGCCCATAGGAATAATCACGGACGATCTTCACCGCCGACACCATGATCACCGGCATCATGGTGAAGAACCCGATGAGCGCCACCTGGTTCATGCCGTCGTAGGTCCAGTTCATCTCCAGCACGATCACCACCACGATGAGGAAGATGTAGGTATAGACGAGCAGCGGCACCACGTCGAGCAGGCCGCCGGAGACGCGGTTGGGCTTGTGGAAGAAGAGCATGAAGATGAGCACCATGAAGAAGGGGGCCAGCCACCAGCCCACGAAATTGCCTATGGGCACTCCCGGCAGGCCCAAGCCGGGAGTGCCGGGTAGCTCCCTCAGGTAAGGCCCGCCGTGGAACCAGTACCACCAGGGGTCCTTGCCGGCCGCCGTCCACCACACCCCCGAGGTGGCCATGGGGTCCACCATGAGGTCCCAGGCGCAAACCAGGGTGGCGGTGGCCGAGGCGACGAGGCTTGACCACAGGGTCTTTCCCCACCAGGAGCGGGCGCGGACCTCCCCCCCCGAGACCCGCCAGCCAGTCGATGAGCATGAAGGCGGAGTATACGATGAAGGACCAGGTGACGGTGATGAGTATGGGGACCCCGCCGATAGCCGGACCCAGCGTCCCGGTGTAATTGTAAAGGCCGAAGAACCAGCCGTAGTTGTGGCCGATGAACTCGCAGAACCAGCCGATGAGGATGCAGATGAGGAAGAAGGCTACCGCCTGCTTCGTCCCTTTCACCACCACGGCGTGCCAGACGCAGATGGCCAGCATGGAGAGCATGGCTATGGCGACGAACGCGATGGCCAGGGGCGCCTCGTGCCTGGCCCAGGCTATGAGGTGGACGATGGTGGCTGCGAAAACGTAGAGCGGAACGAGGGCTACCATTACCCGGTGGGAGCGGGGCATCCCCTTCCACGCGGCTACCAGGGAAGCCCGTTCCTTCCCCTCGACGGCGGCTGTCTGCTCCATGGCATCCCTCCCTGATATCCAACAAACGGCACTACGTGGACTCCAACCCATTTATTCATCCATGAGAAGGCGAATACCTTTGAACGGCGCACCTTTGCATGCTGAGCCGAACCCGTGCTTCCTTACGGCTGCTCCAGGTATTTCATCAGCTGCATGGTGAGCATATAGGACTGGTTGCGGTTCTCCATCATCAGCGCCTCGTCCATGGAGGAGGCGTTCAAGCCCGCGTTCAGGGCCTCCTTGGTGAGGTGCAGCGCGAAGGGGCTCTTGTAGGCCAGGTTCGCGGCGACGGCCCCGGCTCGCTCCGGGAGTTCCTCCCCCTCGCACAGTTCGTTGACCAGCCCGATGCGCCAGGCCTCCTCCGCCGGCATGCGGTCTCCGGTGTAGCACATCTCCGCCGCCTTGCCGAAGCCCACCAGGCGCCACAGCAGGTAGCTCGACGCCAGGTCCGCCCCGCCCACCCCGATGTTGATGTAGGCGGCGCAGAACACGGCGTTGCGGCTGGCCAGCCGGATGTCCGAGGCCATGGCGAAGGACATGCCGGCCCCCATGGCATAGCCGTGCACGGCGGCGACGATGGGCTGGGGGCAGGAGCGCATGAGCTTGAGGATGGTCGAGAAACGGGCCTGCTTGCGGTAGATGTTCTCGGGGGTCATCCCTTCCGCGGAATATCCCTCGGTGGCGTCCTTCATGTCGAAGCCGGCGCAGAAGCCCTTCTCGCCCGCCCCGGTGAGGACGATCACGCTGGTGTCGAAATCCTGCTGCCGCTCGCCCCAGAAATCGATCAGCTCCTCCATCATCCGCCGGTTCACCGCGTTCACCGACTTGGGCCGGTTGAGCGTCAGGGTCCCCACCGCCCCCTCGACCTCGTATAGAAGCGTCTCGTATTCCATCAGACCTCCTTTAGTCCAACGATTCAAGAAAGGCGGATATAGCCTGTTTCACCTGCGCCTCGGAGTAGAACTTGGGGTCCACCATGTCCGCCTCCAGGATGATGCCGCGCACCCCCGTCTCCGCCGTTATCCTGCGCGCGATCTCGTACTCCCCCAGGCAGTACGACTTGCAGGAATGGTTGGAGTGGATGACGAAACCGCCGATGCCGTAGTCGCGGATGTAATCCACGTACATGGAGGCGCGCAGGGGCAGGCGCAGGTTGGGCATGATGGTCTGGTAGCATTCCGCCAGGCTCTCCAGGGGGCGGGCGGGGTCGAACTCGCCCTGCCATACGTTGGTGTAGGTGTCCACGGCGAAGCACGCCCCCAGTCCGGCGCAGAAGTCGAAGAAGTCGTGCAGGGCGTACCAGGGCGGGATATGGTCCCAGAGCAGCCGGTACCTCTCGCCCTCGACCGCGCCCTCGCCGCGTTCCACCCTCTCGCGCACCTGCGCGAGCATATCCTGGTAATATCTGTAAGCCGTATCCGTGCCCCGCAGGGTCACGATGAGGGCCATGTGCATGAACATGTCCGGCGAGTTCAGGGGCGAGGGGCGCGCGCGGCGCAGCCCCTGTATCTCCGTCCACAGCCTGGCGGTGTCGCTGGAGAGCCGCAGCGTCTCCCACAGGCGGTCGCGGTCCACCTCCCGTCCCAGGATGTCCCCCAACTCCGCGATGATGCGCTCCAGCTGGCGCACCAGGTAGGCGCGGTCCCGCGGCGTGGGCTCGCCGCCGCAGTAGGGGGTATCGAAGAAGAGCAGGGGGACGTCGAAGCGCTTGCTCAGCACCTCGTACCACTTGAACATGGTGCCGCAGCCGTTGTTGCACGCCAGGAGGAGGTCGGGCGCGGGAAGCGCCCCCAGCGGGCCCTCGCCCCGCTCCGTGGACGCGATGGTGCAGCGCGCATAGGAGCACACGCAGTCGTCGAAGCCCAGTTCCCCCGCGGCGTCGCAGAGGTCTCCTCCCATGCGGCGCGCCGCGATAATGGCCCCGTAGTTCTCGGGGAAGACGGGGATGACGTCCGCGGCGAGCAGCAGCTCCACGGGGGCGCCCGAGGTCACCCAGGCCTTGGGCTTGTCGGAGGTGAAGGCCTCGGTGTAGTAGGCGGCCATCACCTCTTTCATGGTCTGCTCGCAGGGCAGCTTCAACCTCTTTGCCATGGCGCGTCACATCCCCTCGTCGAGCATCTCGGACAGGGCCTGCAGGCGGGTCCGCATCTGGCCGGTGGGCTGGAACGGATGCTCGAGGTCGAGGCGCACGGAGGGGATGCCCTCCGCGTCGAGCCGTCTCTTCAGGCCCGGGTAGTCGAAGGAATGGAATTCGCAGAAGGCCTGCTGCGCGAAGACCACGCCCTCCGCGCCGCTCGCCCTTACCCCCTTCACCAGGCTTTCCTCCCGCCGGTTCGCGGGGTCCAGCTTGGTGGGGCAGGGGCGCCGGGAGAGGTAGCGCTCGGCCAGGGCGCGCAAGGGGTCGCCGTTCTCCGCCACCATGCCCGCCGCGAAGCGCGAGGCGGTGCAGAGATCGTCCCAGGCCACGTGCATACCGTATTCCTCCAGCAGGTCGAAGACGTCCAGTTGAGGGACCGGCCCGCCGACCACCGCGACGCGTTTCGTGCCCGCCTTCCTCTCCCCCGGCTCGAGGGCCGTCGCGAGGGCCAGGAATCCCTCGGGGTCGGTGAGCTGCAGGGCGAGATGGGCGGCATAGAGCTCGCGGTTGCCCGGGTTCTTCTCCCGCAGGTTCGCCATGGCGGAGCGGCAACGGTTGTAGAGGGAGATGCTCCCGCCCAGGTCCCAGCGGCCTATCCCGCTGCCGGCCGTTTCCTCCAATGCCGACTTGAGGACGGCGAGTTCCTCCACCATGAACTCCACCGCCTCCGGCGTGTGGGCGAGGGTAGGGACCATGAGGCGCAGGACGCGCGCGCCCGGGGCGGCCGTCTCCACCAGGTCCGACAGGTTGCGTATGGTGTCGCAGGTGTGGGGCATGACCACCGCCGAGAGGTAGCCGTACGTCCCGTCCGCGAGGCCCTCGAGGAGGCTGCGGGCGAAGGAACAACAGAAGGGCTGCAGGTACCTGCCCGCCACGTCCCCGGGGGGCGGGCCGACCAGCAGCCGCACCGGGGTCAAACCCACGGCGTGGATCAGCTCCACCGGGACGTAACTGCAGAAGTAACCCGCGACCTTGCCGCCACCAGCGACTGTTTTCCTCAAGGGCGCATGGGGGTCGCCTACGATCTCGAACAGCCTGTCTTTCGCTTGCGTCACGTTCATCAGGCCTCGCTTCGTCGTTCTGGCTACCTGTCGATCTCGAACACGCATGCAGGGGCTCCCATG
>CAZQFX010000025.1:0-24199 GCA_964592775.1 uncultured Actinomycetota bacterium | reverse complement strand
CCCTCAGTTCCTCTTCCTTCCCGCGATATATGGTCAGCTTGTCGTATACGCTGTCCCAGGGGGCTATGGAGTCTTCCTTCTTGCTCAGGGTGAACCTGCTGGCGACCGTGGAGATGGCGGCCGCGTCTCCGCTCTGAAAGACGGGAGACCATTCGTCTCCCACAACTTCGTGGGGAAGGAACATCTCCGGCGTATAGCGGTCCCATACCTTCAATGGATGGATATACATCCTGCCCTTGTCGTTGAAGACGTCCACCAGCACCTGCGTGGTATCTCTGATCCTGGCGATAGCGTCGTTTTCGTGCTTCCCCCGCGTCAGGGCGAAGTAGGCGATGGTGTCCAGCTCGTAGAGGAAGGGGCAGGTCACCTGGAAGAAGTCCGCGAGCAGTTCGTCCGTGGCCCATTCGACCACCAGGACCGAGAGGTTATCGAAGACATAGAAGACCTCCCTGCCTCGCTCCTCGATGATCTTGTGCACTTCCCGGCTGAAATAATCGAAGCCCGGACTGGGGTCGACCTCTACCACCTCCAGGCCCGGCCTGGGCTGCAGTACCGGAGGGTGGGGCGCGAACCTGAGATACACGCATCTCCGCCCTTCCCTTATCGCCTGCTCCGCGAAGGGTGCGACGAAGAAAAAGTAGTCTGGCAGATCGTCGATCTGCCAGACTACGTTATCTCCCAGGCGTAAGCCCTGTATTACCTCGTCGAAGCCCTCTATCCCGCTGTTAACATGCATCTACCGACTGATCCCTCAGATCCAGCCTCTCGCTCTCATCGCCTCCACCACACGCTTGACGGCGATGACGTAGGCCGCCTGCCGCATGTTTATATCATACTCCTTCGAGGTCTCGTAGACTCCGTAATAAGCGGCCGTCATCTTCTTGTCCAGTTGCTCGTAGACCTCCTCCGCCGTCCAGTAGTACATGTAGAAGTTCTGTACCATCTCGAAGTAGGAGACGGTAACCCCTCCGGCGTTGCAAAGGAAGTCGGGCAGGATGTGGACGCCCTTCTCGTGCAGGATGTCATCCGCCTCGGGGGTGGTGGGCCCGTTGGCCAGCTCGGCTAAGATCTTGGCCTTAATCCTCGGCGCGTTCTCCGCGGTGATGACGTTTTCCAGCGCGCTGGGACAGAGGATGTCCACGTCCATCTCCAGCAGGTCCTCGTTGGTCATGCATTCGGTGTTGGGGAACTCGACCACCGAGGTAGTCTCGGCCTTGTGGCCGCATACCGCGTCCGGGTCCAAGCCATCCATGCAGCATATCCCGCCCTTGCTGTCGCTGACCGCCACCACGTTGCACCCCAGTTCGTTCTTCAGCAGCGATGCGATGTAGTAGCCGGCGTTGCCGTAGCCCTGCACGGCCGCGGTGGCCTTGCGCAGGTCCAGGCCTTGCGTCTTGGCGGCTTCGCGGATGCAGTAGAGGGCGCCGCGTGCGGTGGCGTCGCCGCGACCCGCCGAACCACCCAGGTTGAGCGGTTTGCCGGTGATCACGCCGAACTGGTTCTTGCCGCAGATCTTGGAATATTCGTCCATCATCCACGCCATGGTCTGGGGATTGGTATAGACGTCGGGCGCCGGCACGTCGGTGTCCGGGCCGATATACCTCCAGATGGCATCCACGTATGCCCTGCTCAGACGCTCCAGTTCTCCCAGGGACATCTCCTTGGTGTTGCATATGATGCCGCCCTTGCCGCCCCCCAGGGGGATATCCATAAGGGAACACTTCCAGGTCATCCAAGCGGCTAGCGCCCGTACCGTGTCTATGGTCTCGTCGGGATGGAAGCGGATACCTCCCTTGGTCGGACCGCGGGCGTCGTTGTACTGGACCCTGAAACCTTTATAGGTGCGGATACTGCCGTCGTCCATGCGCACGGGCAGGGAGACGTGTATCTCGCGCTTGGGTTCCCTCAATGCCGCCAGTATGTCTGGCTCCAGCTCGAGGATCTCTCCACATGCATCGAGCTGCTTCTGCGCCATCTCGAACGGGTTGATCTCTGCCATCTTCACTCCTTCGTTCCCGCTAATTCCATCTCCCGTCGTGTGCTCGTGTGTTCCGAATCAGGTTCTTCGTGTTTCCATGCACGCCTCCAACCTTTCTTCGCTGGAAAATCGGCCATGCTCTAGGTCCCTCCCGTCCCCTTGTGGGGATATATATTCTAAACGATGCCTCCCGCTCATGCCACAATATAAGGCGCTTTATGGCGCTTAATCGGTATGGTTCCGCCATCGCCGGCGGCGGAAAACGCCGGCGAGCCTCTAGCTCTCTTCCACGTCGCCGATGAATTCGCCTATCTCTGCGGTGAAATCGGCCCAGTTGAGCGCGAGGTCGACGGCGATCCAGCCCACGAAGACAAAACCCCAGATGGGGTAATGGACGAATGAGAAGATGATGGGCACGGCGGCGATGGGCGCGCCGACCGCCATCATGTACGACTTCTTCGGCCAGATCATCCCCTGACGCCGTCTTCCTTCATGGGGGATATTCTATCCCAGCCGGCTGCGGGTGGGAAGGAATGCTTTCAAGCAGATATCCCGTTGACGCGATGGAGGCGGCCGTCCAGATCCCCCGTAATCCCGGTTCCTCTCGTGGCACCGCCCGATGCCAAGATGATATTCGGGTACGGATTCCTTACCATGCCCGATCGGATGAATACGGTCGCGCCTCTTGTCCGTATTGGTGGGAATCGCGATGACGCAGGGTCATATTTTGGTTAAAATAGGTGTGCTTCTGCCACTGCGTCTATTGGGGGGACCAAAGGGGGCGCTATGAGAAAGAACCTGATCAAGAGGGACTGGCGAACGCTGCTCGCGGCCGCCTACATCTGGCAGCCGGTGACCGACCTCTGGGCCAAGACCACCGCCTGGCCGGTGGTGGGCAAGATATTCGGCTGGATCGTGAACAGGAACCACTATGATGTCACCTTCATCCCTAGCTGATGCTGGAGCTCAGCTGTCCGAACCAGGACGGGAGTGTGATCTTCTTTGTCCTCTGCTCGGCTTTCAAATTGAGCGATAAGATATCCTGCGCCTCCCTCTCCTTTTTTACCAGGACGGCAGTGGCGCAGATCTTGATGGGGGTATCGAGGTTGCTGGCGTAGGTCATCATGTCCTCCCAGCCCTCGGTATCCGCGCCCACCTCGTTGAATATCTCCTCCAGGGCGGTGACGATGCTCGGGATGAGGGGGCAGAATTTCTGCTCGAAATACATGCTCTCATGTTCGTTGAGGATGCATAGCGGGGTATCGAGGAAGTTGACGACCGGCTGAGGTACGTTCACCCCTCTCTGTTCCAACTTCCTTGTCAACCTGCGGGTGAAGAAGCTCGTCTTGACGGCAGGATTCGTCGCACCTTCTTCATCCCTTCCCACGTGGGCCTCCATCTTGTTTCCTCCCCCTTCCGCGACTGCGTTTCCCCTATAGTGAAGTTCCCCGTTCAGATATCTACAGACCGGCAGCCCGGTCTGCATGGGTGCGTGGCCGATCTGCCGTTTGATGCATCTCCTCCAACCCGACTACATTCTTGCTTTGCTGGAATATACATGCTATCTACAGGTTACTTCTCGGCAACATCTATACATTACTTAAGCCGGCTGTATGCAATGCAAGCGGGAGCCGTGGAAGCATTCCCTGGCGATATGAGTCCACTGATGCAGGACCAGCTCGTTGTAGTTGTCCGGCACGTAGTCGTTGGCCTTGACGGTGCGGCGGGTGCCCGCGTCTATGCTTACCCCCTGCAGGCCTGCGGGCGGCACCTCCCCGGCGCCGGTCTGGAAGGAGATGTCCACCACAGCCGGGGCGGTGCCCGGATTCTGGATGAGCACGAAGGTCTCCATGCCCCCGCCGGATGTGCCTGCCACATCCGTTGCCTCCACGGCTACTCCTGCATCGGCGGCGGCCAGGGAGAATTCGCTTTATATAGTACTTCCGCTGGCGACACAGGAAAGGATGGATGCGCAAACGAGGAACGCTAAGGCCGCATAGAGTGACTTACCCCGGCAAGCAACCATCACCATCTACCGCCTCTAATATTCATAAACGGGAATTTCAGTGTACGAAAAACATCTTTCCGTCCTTATCGGTCTCGTCCAGTCAATGCTTGTTTCCAGTGTAGCGCAACCATGCAGGTACCGGCTCGTATTTTTCCCCGCATTATCTCCCCTTAATACAGGAGTGATTGACGGCAACAAGATATCCCTTTCCGGGAATCCAGATCGTCGCTGATCACCTAAACTGTCTGGTCTTGATTTCTATATATCAACCACAGGAGATAGCTTGTACCTCGCCGCGTGGTATCATATAATCTGAAATCGCGCATATGGCGCGGAAAACAAAATAGCACGTAGAAATGCCTGTAAGGAGTCCGTTCCCCGGTAGCTCAACAGGTAGAGCGGATGGCTGTTAACCATTAGGTTGGGGGTTCGAGTCCCTCCCGGGGAGCCAGTAAACAAAGCGAGGCCGAAAGGCCTCTCTTTATCATATCCCTTTGGGTTTTCATCTGCTTGTTAGATCGAAATATACTCCGCAAATGTTGTGGATTCGGGCACTGGCAGGTTATCTTCTATCAAGCCTTTTATATGCATTTCAATTGCATCATGCATGTTCTTCTCGACCTCTTCCCGATTCGATCCAGTGGCCACACAACCTGGCAAATCCGGTGAGTAAGACGAATATCCGTTTTCTGTTTTTTCTATAACTACCAAGAATTTATACATTCCTTCGTTTCTCCTTAAACTGGGCCTGCTTCAGTATGCTGTTCAAGGTTCCTGGTGCCAGATCATCATTATTATGCCCGGCTATCGTGACCCTACCTTTCTTTGCCTGATGCTTATATTGCCTATGGCTCCCCTTGGTAGCAATCAGATACCAACCATCGTCTTCCAATAACCTGATGATATCACGCACTTTCATGGCCTTCCAATCTCGGTTTCGCTGCCAAATAGCAGGTAAATCAGCATATACTTGTATTATAGATGTAGGTAGAGACATGGTAGCGTGAAGTGAAAAGCCCCGCAGCACGATTGAATCCTGGTTCTAACTTCGTCCACTACGGGGAGCCAGCAAACCAAGCGAGGCCTCACGGCCTCGCTTTCCCATTCTTGTCTCTTAGAAAATGATTGCCCTCAAACAGGTCATGAAACGGGACCCTGGCTTCTATAATTCAGGTTCTTCTCCCAGAAGTGTGGGTAGAGAAATACAGGTGATTTAGCGTCAATACGGAAAAGAGCAGGTAGTTACGGTATGGGTAAAGCATCGCATATCAAATGCCATCCTGATTTCCCACACTTTATGGCGAAGAGCCATAATTCATTATAATGAATAGAAGATGTCGGGAAGGTTGTCGCTCTCCCTGCCGCCGTGACCTTCCCTGGTGAGGATGGCACGCTGCAGGTTGAAGACCCTCTCGCCGATCTCGTTTAATCCCTCTTCATCGACGTTTCTGCCGGTCACCGCGGAAAAGACGGTGCCGGCGACGGCGGGGTCGCCCACGTGATCGTCCGTGTTATCCACGAGCATCATGGGCCAGGCGAAGTTGCAGAGGATCATGCATTCGTAGGCATACTGGCGGTCCTGGATCTTCCTAGCGGCCAGGGCTTTCCCTTCGTAGGTCGAGAAATCCGCCGCTTCCTCGCTGCCCCAGAACCGCCTGGCCATGGCGCGGATGACCTCGCCGGAGGCATGGGTGCCCTCCAGTTTATAGGTCCACAGCAGCCAGGACAGTACGGGATTGAATATCTCGTGCAGCTGCTGGATGGGTTGCCTGGGCTCCATGGCATAGAGAAGGCTGTTGGTGACGTACATCCTGGGATCGTAGGCCGTGTTCTCCCCGGCGATGCCCGTGGCCACTACGCCGGTGGACCTACCCAGATCCCCCTTGATGGTCTCCCTGACCTCGACTGCGCCCTTCCCCCAGAGGTGGGAAGCGTCCCTCAACTCCGCCTTGCCTTCGTCCACAAGGAGATAGACGGGTTTCTCCGCCTCACCCTGGACGACGATGCCGTCGCAGCCCGCGGATTTCAGTTTAGCGCCCCGCCTCCCCCCCGAATTGGCATAGCAGAACACCTCGGGGTTGGTGGCCGGGGATCTGCCGCAGACCTGCCACCTGGAACCCGCCGTTCCCGCGACCCCGGCCAGGGGGCCGGCGGTGAAGATGAGGCGATTCTCCGGGTCGAAGGCCCCGGCATGCGGGGGCACCTCGTCCCGGTATATCCTGGCCGCGATCCCCCGCCCCCCGATAAAAGCGTCAGTATAACCGGAAGTCGGAAGGTCGCTGATATTCTCCGACGATAGATCTACCCTCAGGATCCTTCCGGCATACCCATACCCTCTACCCATCTCTATCTTCCTTATGAAATGCCAATATATGGGTTTGGCATCAATGGGCTTTGAACAAGCATGAGTCGGCTTCGTTGATCTCAGTAATCATTCTCTGACGTATAGTCAGTTTTGTAAAGGGGCGGTGCACCGTGTGGAGGGCATGATTGACACCAGTGGTGGCATATGGTGAAATCTCAAACGGACCGGACCGGGCTTCCCCATCCTGGCGAGTGACTCACATACCTTTGCCGGGACGTCCTTATCACTGTCCTGAAACGTGAAGGGCTCTTCTTTTTCCCCGGCTTGACCGGATAAAGGGTGTTCATCCTCGCGCCCTTGGCTATCTTCTCTACCGGTGTTGACGCAAGGGTCGATCCCCGTTTCATCCCGTAGGAGAACGAGGTATCCAGCAGGATCTCCTCTACGCCCTGTACCTTGCGTGAAGTCCACCCGATGGTCAGGATGGCGAAGCGCCTGTCGGTCATACGAATGATATTATCTTGGTGTTGTTGAGTGGATCATGGTAAGCGCACTATGCCGTATCGAGAACCCGAGGGAGATGAAGAATGGGATCGTCCAAGAGATTCCATCCCGCCTGGCGGGAGGATGCCCCGTCCCCCGACTCGTACCGCTCCATCTTCAAATACGGCCCGAACAAGTTCAAACACCCCAGCTCGGGCTGGTACGAGATGTTCAAGAGCTAGTTCGGCCGGCCGGCGGTACTGCGCATCTCCGACCCCGAGGAGACCGAGGTCGGGCTCAAGCTCAAGCTCACTGGCTCCATAGGGGGCATGCTCGACAGGCTCCTGCAGAGCCGGGGATTCATGCCCATGCAACGCTGCCTGTGCATCGGCACCGTGGAAGGCGAGCCGGGATACGCGAAACACGTGAAGAAGACGGCCTCGAAGATAGCGCGTTCCCTGGGCGGCATGTCGCTCACCGGCTACGCCACCAGGCAGTGGGAACACGGCAGGTATTCCGACGTGCACATGAGGGAGGACCCGCTCGACTACAACATCATCATCGACACGCAACCGAACGGAGAAGCTCCTGCCGATGTCCAGACGGCATACGAGCGACCGAGACGTGGATGAACGGCAAGAAGACCTACGCCGCGGATTGACCGGGGAGGTGGCGCCATGGGAAAGGTGATCGGAGACATCCTGCCGCACGCGGTGGCGGTAGCCATCACTTGCGTGCCGATAGTGGCCATTGATGATGGTCGTCTTCCTGATACTCGCATCGGTCCTAGTCGGAAAGGCCGTCTTCGAGCTCTGCGGCTAGCGCACCGTCCAGGTTTATGGTTGCGTGAGGCCCACGTAGCCCTTCTCGTCCAGGCTGCCGAGGTCGTTCGCCTTGATGCCTGACTGGGAGATGGTGTACAGGGTGTCCTCGATCAAGAGGCTCCTCGCGACGAAATCCTCCGAGCCGTAATAGTAGTCATAGTAATCGCCCGAGAGCTGCGAGGGGTCGCCGATATGCGTGATGCGTCCCTTGAGGTCGAAGCCGCCGGCCAGGGACAGGTCGTAAACGTAGGCGCCCTGGAACGTGAACTCGCCGTAATCGAATGCCTGCGCGTCCGGTGAGGCTTTCTGCTCGGGGGTGAGCTCCGCGAGCATTATCGGCAGTACCAGCAGCTCCTTATCCCTGTCGAAGAGGAAGGCCTTGTGGTCGTATAGGGCGTACGAGTCGGTGCCGCGGTCGCCTATCTCGACCTTGTACATCTCCTGGGGGCTGAAGACGTTGGAGACGTCGAAGAGGGCGATCTTCATCCCCTGGTACCAGGAGAAGTTTCCCTCGCTCGGGTCCGCCTCCAAGGCGTTCTTGCCCACGCCGATGATATGGGTCTCGTCATAGGGATGCAGGTAGTCGGAATAGCCCGGTATCTTCAGCTCGCCCAGCATCTTGGGGCTGGCCGGGTTCGCGAGGTCGAGGACGAAGAAGGGATCGATCTTCTCGAAGGTCACCAGGTAGCCGCGGCTGCCCACGAAGCGCGCGGAATAGATGGTCTCGCCCGGGGCGAGCCCCTCCAGGCGACCGGCTATGTTCAGGGCGGGGTCGAGGACGTAGACGTTGTTCGTCGAGACGGAGCCCTCGCGGGTAACGTGCCCGATGGTGGTGGCCACCCTGAAATAGCCGTTCCACTCATCCATGGAGAACTGGTTGAGCACGGTGCCCGGCACCTCGGCGGAGGCCAGGTAGGCGACGGAGGCGTCGCCCAAGCGGAACTTGTGGATGGTCGTGTCTATGCTGTCGTCCGTCTCACCACCCCCCATGAGGGGATAGGCCCAGTAGTCCGCCGCGGTCACGTAAAGGTTTTCGGCGGAGGCGTAGACGTTCTCCGCGTTGCCCGCGATCTCCCTCTTCTCCACGGAGCTGCCGTTGTCCTCGAGGGAAAGCGAGAGTATGGAGAGAAAGTTGGAGCATGCCTCCGGATTTATGTATTCCACCTCGGACCAGTCGCAAGCGGGCGCCAGCGCTCCGGGCTCTTCGCCTCCGGGAGTGGCCCTGTACATGGGGATCAGCTCCTCCGGCCGGGGATCGTCGTCGTCATAGACGGCGTAGGGCCAACTGGTGAGGACGGCGTAGACGTTTTCGCCGACCATGCGGGAAGTGAGATAGGAGCCCTCGTGTTCGATGGTGTTGAGGAGCCGCGGTTCGGCGCGTTTGGATATGTCGTAGACCTTGATGAAGGAGAGCTGCCTGCCGGGATAGTACTCGCGCTGCTCGACCGGGATGTCCTGCCGTTCGGCATAGCCGTAACCCATGGCGACGAGCCTGTTTCCGTTTACGAACATCTCCGCTACGGAGGTGCTGTCGTCGAAATCGATACGCGACAGGAGCCGCATCTTCTCCGGGGGATAGGCTCCCACGATGCAGAGCGAGTTCCCCGCTATCGTGTAGATGAACACGCCGTCGGTCTTGACCACGTCCGCCTCGTCAACCCCTTCCACCTGCACGTTGGTGGTCGAATGCTGGGGTGTTTCGGATGACTCGCCCAGTGCCTCTACATCCCCTTGCGCGGCCTTGAGAGAACCGCTTCTATTCGTGCCGTATCCATGTAGGGCGTTGGTGAAGGCGTTGACGAACTCCTCCGCCGACCCGAAGCGGGGTAATGGCTTTTCGGGCATGGTCGTCGTCGCGGGCGACGGACAACCGGACACGGTCACGGTAAGACCGAGCGCCAGGATCGAGCAGAGGGTTATCTTCAACAGCTTCTGCATGATGCCCCCTTCCAGGCGAGCACAACAGCACCTGGTTATTCTGACGCAGGGAGAAGTAGGATGTTCCTCAGCGGAGAGCCCGGTCCGGCAAGGGAAGCCCTGGTGCCGGATATCCGATATCATTTTGGAACCTATTGCATACCCGCCTCCATGCAGGTAGAGGAGGGCTTTGCCGCTCTCATGGCCGTCGGGCATCAGCCATTCGGCGGGGATGCAGCGGCGGTCGAATGCGAGCGTATTTACGGATCGGGGTACTTAGGTCAGGCCGTCTTCTTCACGACTTCGTGATGCTCAGGAAGTTCTCGTTGAAGACCTTGTCTAACTCCTTATCAGACAGAGGCAACGCCTCCACCCAGCCCTTGATGAGCCCGTAGTCGTAATCCCCTCCCGGGCTCTGCTGCCCGTAGGGCCCGTCCGTCCCGTACATGCATTTGCCCGCGCCGAGGAAGTCCACCGCTTTCGCCATCAGTTCCCGGTTGAGATAAGGGCTGGAGAGGTCTATGTAAACGCCTTCCTTGTCCTTTATATACGCCCACAGCTTCTGGAAATAGGGGATGCCGGCGTGGGCGTACACTATTTTCAGACCGGGAAATCTCTCGGGAAGCCTCTCGTAGTCCCCGCTGCCCCCCCGGCACCCAAGGTGTATGAGCAGGGGGTAACCGTGTTCCCTGCACCAGGAGGCCACGCCGTCAAGGCTGCTTATGGAGTACCTGTGCCAGAAGGGATGGGCTTTCACGCCCACCATGCCCGCGGTGGAATCCCACCGCTCCAGCTCCTCGACGGGGTCTCCGCCCGCCGCCGGGTTGACGAATATCCAGCCCATGAAGCGGCCCGGGTGCTTCGCCACCGCCTCCGCCACCGGCGCATTGTCGGGCCTGTCGAAGATGCGGAATTTCTTGCCCAGGAGGACGAAGTTGCCCTTCTTGTCGATGGTGGTCATGTAGATGAACCGGCCCATGGGGTTGAAGCGGAAGAGGGTGTAACGGAGCAGGTCGCCCCCGGCTGCCTTCATCCTGCTATCCAGGTAGAAGGGCTCGACCATGGTGGGGATGAGCGCGGCCTTGTCTATGCCGTGCCTGTCCATGCAGGCCAGCATCCTCTCCATGGTGAGTATCTCGGGGTCGAAATGGATGTGGCAATCGATGACCATGAAACGACCTCCCCGTGCCTTACGCTATTTCCTGCTCTTCCGGACTTTGTTTATCTCCCGGTCCATGACCATATCCACCAGGAAGGGGACGTGCCTTTTCAGCAGGTGGACCATCCTGGCCGAGCCGGGCAGGATGATGAATTTCCCCTTCTCCATCCCCTTTATGAGCGCCTCCGCGACCTCCTCGGGCCGCATCAGGCCGGCGCCCTCGCTCGCCGCCACGGTCTCCGGCGGCTTGTTCCTGTTCTCCACCTCGAAACCGGGGGTGTCCGTGTCAGGGGGGCAGAGGATGGAGACTCCCACCCCGTATGGCTTCAATTCGCTCTTCAGGGACTCGGTCAGCCCCATGAGGGCGAACTTGGAGGCGGCATAATCCGTATACCCGAAGACACCCATGAAACCCACGACGGAGCACACGTTGACGATGTAGCCTTTCCTCTGTTTCAGATGGGGCAGGAGCGCTTTGATGGTGTTCCAGTTGCCGTAGAGATGGAGCTTCATGGACTCGTCCATCTGTTCGTAGCTGACGTTTTCGAAATAATCTGGGAGGGCTCTCCCGGCGGAATTGATGAGGATTTCGGGGGGACCGAACTCGTCCACCGCTTCGGCCATCACCCTGTCCACCGCCTCGTGGTCGCTGATGTCCAACGGCTTGAAGGCAAAGCGCTGCCCGTCGTTCTTTTTCCTTGCGGTGATCCTCGCGAGCGCTTCCTCCAGGCGCTCCCTGCCGCGGGCGAAGATGATGACGTTGGCGCCACGTCCGGCGAGGAGCTCGGCAGCGGAAAGGCCGATGCCGCTGGAGCCGCCCGTGATATAGACGTTTCTGCCCTCGAAATCCCTGGCTTTCATGCCGGTCTCCCCTCCACGATAGACCGCTTCAGATGAGGCCGTGCCTTCCCATCCACATGACCAGGGGCTTACCGAGGCCCCAGCGGTTCAACCAGTAGAACATGCCCATGAACTGTTTGGGGGTCAGGCGCTTGTTCATCCACAGCACCTTGGCGAAGGGCTGGGGCATCTCGTAGGCCTTATTCTTCTCCACCGCCCGCAGGACGCATCGGGCTATATCCGCGGCGCTCATCTTCGCCCGCAGGAATGAATTGCTGTAGAACTCGGTTATGAAATCGCTGTCTACGCAAGCGGTCTGCAGGAGATGGGTGTTGATGGAGAGTGGGCATACCGCGGTCACCTGCACGTTATGGGGAGAGAGCTCCGTCCTCAGGGTCTCCGAGAGGCCGATGAGCGCCGCCTTGGTGGTATTGTACGGCGCCTGCTCGAAGAGGGGCGTAACCCCCGCCATGGAGGCCATGTTCACGATGTGGCCGCCTCCCTGCTCTTTCATCCTGGGGATGAAGGCGTGGCACCCGTAGACGGCCCCCATGAGGTTGACATCCACGATCCTCCTCCAATCCTCCACCGCGACGTCACCCACGCATCCCGCCACCATGATGCCGGCGTTGTTCACGAGCAGCCCCACTTTGCCCCAGGCCGAGAAGAAATGGTCGGCGCAGGCCGCGACCTCGTCCGGGTCCGCGACGTCGCAGCAGAAGACCTCCCCTTTCCCACCGGCCTTTTCCACCAGCCCTTTCGTCCCCCCGGCCGCCTCCATGTCGATGTCCACGATGCCCAACCTCCAGCCATCCCTGGCCAGCGCCAGGCATATCTCCCGCCCGATCCCCTGGGCGGCACCCGTTATCACGGCGGTCTTTTCGTATTTGAATCGCATCTTTCCCTCCTCTTAATCCACGTGATGCACCCGACTGGAAAGGCAGCTCACCGATACAAGAAACAGGATATAACCGTTTGCCGTCCTTTGACAAACAGGGACCAAGTACTCGGGATGGATGGTAAAATATTGGCATCGGGACTGGTTCGTACGGAGGGGGAGAGATGATCGGCCCGCAAGGCATCCTCGACACCGACCTCTACAAGCTGACCATGCAGCAGGCGGTGTGCCAGCTCTACCCGCGCGCCAAGGCGCGGTACGACTTCATCAACCGCGGCGGGACCCCCTTCCCGCCGGGGTTCGACAAGGAGCTGTCGGCGCACATCCGGGAGATGGGAGAGCTGCGCCTTACCGCGGAGGAAAAGGCATGGCTCGCGGACAGGTGCGCTTACTTCCATCCCGTTTATCTCGACCTCCTGGAATCGTACCGCTTCAACCCGGATGAGGTACACATAGCACAAAGGGGCGGCGGGCTGACCGTCTCCATAGAAGGGTACTGGTACACGAGCATCCTGTGGGAAGTACCGCTCATGTCCCTCATCAGCGAGCTCTACTTCGAGATGACGGGGGGAAAGGACAAGGCCTACCCCGGGGAGAAGATCCACGGACTCAACCTGGAGAAGGCGCGCTTCTTCAGGGAGAACGGTATCCGCGTCGTGGATTTCGGCACCAGGAGGCGTTTCTCCTACGAAAACCACCGCAGGCTGATCCCTGACCTCATGCGGGCGGAAGAATACCTCGTGGGGACCAGCAACGTCCACCTCGCTCAGCTCTACGACCTGGCGCCCGTCGGAACCCAGGCGCATGAGTGGTTCCAGTTCCATTCCGCCAAGTACGGCTTCCGCATGGCCAACCAGACGGCCCTGCAGAGGTGGATCGACGCATACAAGGGAGACCTGGGTATCGCCCTCACCGACACCTTCGGCACCGAGAACTTCTTCCATGCTTTCGACACCTACTTCGCGAAGGTGTTCGACGGCATCAGGCAGGATTCCGGTGACCCCTTCGAGTTCCTGGAAAGCGCCCTTGCCCATTACAGGAGCTTGAACATCGACCCATCGAGCAAGACCTTCGTCTTCTCGGACTCCCTGAACCTGGAGCTAGCCAAGGCTATCCACGATGCATGCGCCGGAGAAGTGAAGGACCTCTACGGCATCGGGACCTTCCTGACCAACGACGTCGGGGTCAAACCCTTGAACATAGTGATCAAGATGGTGGCCTGCCAGCCCTTCAAGGGCTCGGACCGCTGGGTGGACGCCATAAAGATATCCGACGACTCCGGCAAGCATACCGGCGACAGGGATGCCGTCGAGCTGGCGAGGCGCACCCTCTTCCTGGACGGATAGGGCTGGTTCATCTCCGTGCTGAGAAACGGGGTTCTTCTCCGAGTCATACGGGTGGTTGCGGAGCTTTCCCTTCCCGCTGCCTGTCCATACTCGTAGGACAAGAAACATGGCACATCGCCATGAAGTGTGGATAACCTGGATTGCATCCGGTATGCGATGGTTTACCCATACCCTGACTATCAGCTCTTTTCCTTATTGGTTAAATAACTGGTATCTCTCTACCCACACTCCTGGGAGAAGAACCAGAAATGCATATTGCTAGACCGTCTTCGCGGGCCTGTCACGGATAGACACCCTGCAGGCGGGCGCGCCGTGCGGGATGCATGCATCTATCGCCAGCTCGTATCCGCAGCGGCCGAACATCGTGCGGTCGAAATCCATGGCCGCGTCGCATACGCCCGCGTGCTCGGGGCGGCAGTACCCGTAAGGGCACGAGGTCAAGACGAGCTCGATGCGCTCCTCGTCCTGGTTTATGGCATCGATGTCCATGTCCGTCATCTCGAACAGCCTCCCCAGGTCTTCTCGCAACGCGGACATGGAGACGTGCTTCTTGGGCCCGTACGGGGAGAGGGCGCTCAGGTAGCCCAGCGCCTTGGCGATGCCCCTGACCGCCGGCTCACCGATGACCGGCAAGCGGTAGATGAGCCGGTACGCGCTTCCGAGGAGGAGAAAGGACCTCTTGCGTATACTCATACCTCTCCCTATCAACGGGCCCGTTGAGACCCATCCGCTCCCGGCCGGCGGCCGGTTGAAAAGGTTCATGCCGGCCAGTAAGACCCACCCGCTCCCGGCCGGCGGCCGGCATGAACCCCTGCGCGGGAGGCATTTCCCCGCCGGCCCGTCAACATGGAGCTACTCTGCCGGGCTCCAGGCCGGGTCCGCACCCTCGCCCAGGTCGACGGCCTCCGGGTTGGCGGAGCCGGCCGGCGCGATGAACATGGTGTATTTATATGGTGCTTCGGGCATCTCCCTGAAAGCGATGTGATAGATGATATGGTCTCCGTCGGGAGACGTAGATGTTGTCGTCCCTCACGAAGGCGACGCCGCTGAAGCCCTCCGCTTCGCCGCCGTCGTCTCCGTCAACGTCACCGTTCTCCTGCCCGTTCCCCCCATTCGCGTCCTTCTTCCCGCAGCCCGCCATGCCGCCGGCCACAAGCAACACCGCCAGGGAAACGGCCAACAGGAGCATCAAGAACGGTTTCGTATGACCGCCCTTCACCGCGGGCACCCCCTTGTCTCGATCGTGCACCCGGATATGTACTTTCACTCGCATTTATTATAAATCGTTCCTTCCCGATAAGTATGTTCAGAAGCTCGTGTACCGAGAAAATAGCAAGTGGGCCCGCCAAGAGATCAGCTTTTATCAGAGAGGGTGCATTTGCAGGATGTCTCGCTTCTAAGTACCCCGATCCGTAAACACGCTCGCCTTCGAGCACCGCTGCATCCCCGCCCGCTGTATTGCGCTCCCTGCGACGTATTCACGGAGTACGCCTCGGTTGAGCGCCGGGTCGAAGGCTTCCTCTTCATCTATTATCTGAAGTATCATGCTTTCTGTCGGTCCTCAGAAATCACGGTTGGTCGAAGTGGCATTCCTCACCGGGAGGGCAGGGCTCGGTCTCCAGCTCGAAGGTGGCATGGACGACCTTGCGTTCCTCGCGCAGCATCTCCTTGATCTCCTGGAGGGAGCCCTGGTATTCGCTCAGACGTGCATCCTCGACCACGATGTGGGCGGTTAGCGAATAGAGGTGGGGGCCTATCTCCCAGATACATGGCCGTAGACGTCGTTGACCTCCTTGAAGTTATCGAGGTCCATGTAGGCGGTGGAGAACGGGCATTCGTAACGTTTGGCTCTGGAAAGTTCGCTCTCAGCCAGCTCGTAGAAATGCCTGGTATTGGTGATCCCCGTCAGCGGATCCGTCCTCGCCAGGTCCTGCTGGTGCAAGAGTGCATCCCTGAGGATGGATATGAAGAGGCCGATAAGCAGGAAGAACCCCGCCCTACCGCTGCGTTCCAGACCGGGATGGCCGCGTTGGAATAGACATGGCCCGCCGCGATCTCCGCGACGTACCAGATCGAGGCAGCGGCAAAGCTCGTGATAATGCAGGCGGTCTTACCTAAATACCAGGCCATGAGCATGACCGGTATCACGTAGAAAATGGAGAGGCCGATCTCCGTTCCCGTGACATAGTCGACCGCGCCCACGATCGAGAGAACCGCCAAAGCGATCGCGACAAGTAATGCTCGCGGCAGGTGAGCCAAGAGCCTGTCCAGTAAACTCAGGATCTTCATAGTCCTGTTATCGCACTGGACCTGAAGCACTTGGCCACTGCGCGATCGCGCCGGGGATGGTCTCGATCAGCCGTTCCCCTGTTGGCGGAGGGGAGGTCTCGAGCGATAACCGGGGCCGAGAACCCGGTACGAGGATCATGCTCTTTCAAGGAGGAGGACCTGGTCCGGCTCGAGTCCGATGTCATCGAGCGCGATTTCCTCACCCTCAACACTGTGGGTGGACAGCAAAGCCTTCCAGGTCCCTTCTCCAAATACGTTTCCCTGGTTCGGCAACGAAACCGGTCTCGAAGTGAAGTTGAGGAATACCGCGATCCTCTCACCCTCCAACTCCCTCAGGTAGACGAAGGCGCCCCTGGGGGTTCCGTCGATGGCGCGGTAGCTCCCGGCCCGCAAGGCCGGTTTCTCCTTGCGCAGCCAGATGAGGCGCCGGTACCAATTGAGCAGGCTGGCGGGGTCCCCGTCCTGGCGCGCGACGTTCCTCTCTGCGTAAGAGGGGTCGACGGGGAGCCAGGGCTCGCCGCTCGTGAAGCCGGCGTTCCTCTCCCCACTCCACTGCATGGGGGTGCGGGAGCCATCCCTTCCCACCGGTATGGGCCAGAACTTCTTCCCTATGGGGTCGTCCATCATCCTCCTGGGGACCTTGCTCTGCGGCATCCCGACCTCTTCCCCACAATAGATAATGGGGGTGCCCCGCAGGGTGAACATCATGGCTGCCGCGACCCTGGCCCTGGCCTCGGCGTCACCGCCCTTGCCCAGGCGGGTATAGGTGCGCGGCAGATCGTGGTTGTTGAGATAGTAGCAGGGCCATCCCGCGGGGGGCAGATGTTTCTCCAGCCAGTCCACCGCGGCGCGGAATTCCTCCGCCCGCCACTTGCGCTGCGCGAAATCGAGGTAGAACGAGAGGTGCAGGGCGTCGGTCCCGTCGCCGAGATAGGCCACCGCCTCATCGGGTGTGTCGGTGTATACCTCGCCCATCATCATGCGGTCTGGATACCCGTCCGTAATGCGGCGCAGCTCCTTCGCCGCCTCCAGGCTCTCCGGCTGGGAGCGGTCGTAGCGGTGCTCCCGCCAGTCGTAGGGCCGCAAGCCGAACTTGCGCGGGTTGTCACGCAGCAGGGCGTCCTCGTAGAGGAAGTTGATGAGGTCGAGGCGGAAGCCGTCGACGCCTTTATCCAACCAGAACCGGACGACGTCGAACATTGCCTCCCTGACCTCGGGATTGCGCCAGTTGAGATCGGGCTGAAAGGGGAGGAAGGCATGGTAGAAGAACTGGCGCGTGCCGTCGTCGTACTCCCAGGCGCTTCCCTCCACCACCGCCGACCACCTGTTGGGGCGCCTGCCGGGAGACCTGCCGTCATGCCACACGTACCAATCGCGCTTCGGGTCGTCCCGCGAGGAGCGAGACTCTAAGAACCAGGGGTGCTCGTTGGAGGTGTGGTTGAGCACCATGTCCATGATCACCTTGATGCCCCGCTCGTGGCAAGCATCCAGCAGTTCCTCGAAGGCCCCCATGCTCCCGAAGCGGGGGTTTATAGAGTGGTAGTCGCTGACGTCGTAACCGAAGTCCAGCATCGGCGATGCGTTGATGGGCGTGAGCCATATGGCATCCACGCCCAGGGAGCGTGGCGAGCCGTCGTTGAGGTAGTCCAGATGTTCCACGATGCCGCGCAGGTCGCCGTCGCCGTCGCCGTCGGAGTCGGCGAAACTGCGCACCGCGATCTGGTATATCACGCCCTTCCTCCACCAGGGAAAATCGGTTCCTCTCATCTCCATCCCCCATAAAATCCTTGCCGACCGGCAACCGAAAAAATAATAACACACGAGCGC
The DNA here is from genome assembly GCA_964592775.1 of uncultured Actinomycetota bacterium. Classification (GTDB taxonomy): domain Bacteria; phylum Actinomycetota; class Geothermincolia; order Geothermincolales; family RBG-13-55-18; genus SURF-21. The sequence goes on along the minus strand of CAZQFX010000025.1, from coordinate 6,325 downwards.
GTCCGCGATCGCATTGTAATGCCCCTCCTTTCCTGGTCGGCCAGGTTTCCACCAGGATATCGGTGAGGTCTGCTACTCCGAGGGTTGATCTCCCCGCAAACCCTCTTGTTCTTTACGGTTCTTTTCCAATAAGTGTGGGTAGCGGGAAGAGGGCTGCTTGGATGCGAGGCCGGGCCAGACCCCCGGGGGCTACGTAGCCACCCGCACTTATAGTGAAGGAGCTTCTTTGCGCGATCATGCCCGATCCCATTCCCGGCAAGGGCCTGAACAACGCGGAAGCGCGCATAACGAGAGCCGTCCCCCGCTCGCCTTGCTTTCCTGTCTCCATGCCCGCCTTATCTGATATATTGAGCTGGAAGCGCCACCCAAACCGCACCAAAGGAGGAACGACGATGGTAATGGCTCTAGAGGGGATCAAGGTTCTGGACCTCAGCCGCCTGGCGCCGGGGCCTTACTGCGGCATGATCCTGGGAGACCTCGGCGCCGAGGTCATCCGGGTGGAGGCCACGGAGAAGAAAGCCCGCGTGGAGGGCGTCCTCGGCCTGAGCGACGAGCTGGCGGAGATGCTGCGGGCGTTCAGCCCCCAGGGGAGGAACAAGAAGAGCATCGTCATAGACCTGCGCAGGGACGAAGGCAGGGAGGTGTTCTTTCGCCTGGCCGGAGAGGCCGACGTCATCATCGAGGAGTTCCGGCCGGGCGTGGTGAAGAGGCTGGGCATCGATTACGAAGCGGTCAAAGAGGTGAACCCCCTCGTCATCTACTGCTCCATAACCGGATACGGGCAGGACGGGCCCTACGCGCGGCTCCCCGGCCACGACCTGAACTACATCTCCATGGCCGGGGCCCTGGGCATCATCAAGGACGGCGGCGGAAAGCCCGTGATCCCCTCCAACCTCCTGGCGGACATGGCGGGAGGCGGGATGCATGCCGCACTCTCGATACTGGCCGCCCTGGTCGCCCGCTCCCTGCACGGCGTGGGACAATACATCGACTGCGCCATGACCGACGGTGTGGTGAGCCTCATGCACATGGAGCCCATCCTCAAGCACACCACCGGACTGAGCGGGCTTCCCCATTACAATGTGTACGAGACCGCGGACGGGAAATGGTTCAGCGTGGGCAATATAGAGCCCTGGCTGTGGGAGAACTTCTGCCGGGCGCTGGAGCGGGAGGACCTGATACCGCTGCAGCGCGATACAAGTATGTACCCCGAGCTCTCCGCGGTCTTGGCCGAGATCTTCAAGCGGAAGACGCGCGAGGAGTGGTGCGAGTTCTTCAAGGGCAAGGACGTATGCGCTGCCCCCGTTTACGAGATGGACGAGGCGGAGAAGGACCCGCACCTGCGGGCGCGTGAGATGTTCGTCGAGCACGAACACGAGAAGTTCGGCAAGGTCACCCAGGTGGGCATATCCATGAAGCTCTCCGAGACCCCGGGACGTTTTCGCGGTTTCGGCTGCAATCCCGGGGAACATACCGACGAGATCCTCGGGGAGCTGGGCTACTCCGGGGAAGAGATAGAGGCGCTGCGGGAAAACGGAGCCGTGGCCTGAAACCGGCGTGGCGGCTTCTCGCGGCCCCGAAAATACCCTGGCGGATCAACGCACTGACGTTAAGGAGGAAGCGGGGATGAAGAGATTCGAGGGGATCTTCGCGGTGATGCTCACCGCCTACGACGATTACGGCAACATCGACCGCGAGGCCATGCGCGAGATGACCTCTTACCTGGTGGACTCGGGTGTGCACGGGTTGGTCGTTTTAGGGAGCAACGGTGAGAATCCCTACCTCACCCACCATCACCAGAAGGACGCCATCGACACCGTCATCGACGAATGCGCGCAAAGGGTGCCGGTGATCGTCGGGATCAACAAGCGGGGTACCGAGCCGGCCGTGGACATGGCGCGGTACGCGGAGAGCGCCGGCGCGGACGGCATCCTGCTGGCCCTGCACCGCTTCTACAACCTGGACGAGGAGGCCGTTTTCAGCTTCTACGAGGATGTCTGCGGCAGTGTTGGCGTACCCGTGCTCTTCTATAACTTCCCCTCCAACACCGGCTTGACGCTCTCCCCCGAGAGCATCGCCCGCATCGCCGATATCGAGAACGTGGTGGGAGCCAAGGAGACCGTCTTCGACGTGGACGAGGTGCGCCGCCTGGTGGAAGCGACGGATGAAGATTTCTGCGTGTTCACCGGCATGACCTTCAACCTCGTGGACACCATGGCCGTGGGCGCTTGCGGCGCCATATGCCCCGTACCGAACTTCATCCCGGAGAAGACGGTCGAACTCTACCAGGCACGCAAGGACGGCGACAGCGAAAGGGCGGATGCGCTGCAGAAGGAGGTCTTCTCCCTCGCCCCGCTGCTGACCTCCACCGCGACGCCCCACGCCACGCAGAAGGAGGCGCTGCGCCTGCTGGGTCATCCCATCAAACCCTACGTCAAGAGCCCGCTTCCCAGGCTGACCTCGGAGCAGGCGAAGCTCGCGCGCGAGACCCTGGAGAACGCCGGCCTCATCTAGGGGAGGCTGCATTTCCGGATATTGCAGAGAGGCGCCTTGGCCGCGTGGTAAAGGTACGCGTCGTCGCGGGGAGCACGGCATCGTGACAACGGTCTATGTCATCGCGGGATGAGGGGGTATCGTATCCACAGGGGTTGGCAAGCGCCGAGCGGAGGTCGGAAATGTGAAGACGTGGGGCCTTTCCTTCGGGGAGAACGAGCGCATGGCGCTGGAGCGGATAGTGGTCGACGGGGACCAGGAGGCCGCCCTGGCCTTCCTCCAGAAGGTCATCTACCCGAAGGTCAAGGAGAGCGAGAAGCCCGGCAGTTGCTTCCACGACACGGCCAAGCCGGTCGAGCGGCTGGAGCGGCCGGTCAGCGAGCACAAGAAGCTGGGCGATTCCCGTTGATGCCGCGGCTGGCCGGGAAGGGTACGGCACGGCGGCGATCGCATGCCGCCGTCTGCAGGATCAAGGTATTCAGCGCACCAAGGAGCCTGTTGCATAAACCCCGCACCAATCCCGCTCTCCCAAAATTGCAGCAAAATAGGCCTCAAAATGGAGGGCGAACGGTCAATATTGGGCCATTTCGGGAATATTCGGTGAATATGTGGAGAGCAATATGTCTGGCGCAGGGTTCGTGCGACAGCCTCTTAGATCATTATCATCCCGACACGGAGACGGCATGGCCCCCAGGCGCGTGAAGGTCCCGCTGGCAATCCTTTCAGCCCTCGCGTGCGCCTGCGCGGCTCTATCCCTGGCGGGTTGCGGCGAAACCGCCGGTCAAAGGGAGAGCGGCAAGGCCGGCCCGGCCGCCGAAAGGCAGGAGGCGCGCAGCCGGGAGTTCCTGGCCGGCAGGGAGGCGCCCGTATATGGATACGAGGTCATCGAGACCCATGATCACGATCCCGGCGACTTCACCCAGGGGCTGGCGCTCGACGGTGGCATCCTCTACGAGGGGACCGGCCTGCGGGGCAGGTCACGGCTCATCAAGAGCGAGCTAGAGGGAGGCGAGATACTGGATGTTCATCAACTCGCGCCCGAGTATTTCGGGGAAGGCGTGACGGTAATGGGGGACGAGGTCTTCCAGCTCACCTATGCCTCGCACCAGGGTTTCGTTTACGGCAAGGAAGACCTCGAGCAGCTGCGCACCTTCGCCTACGCGACGGAGGGATGGGGGCTGACGCACGACGGCGAGTCGTTGATCATGAGCGACGGCACCGCCGTCCTCCGCTTCCTCGACCCGGCGGACGGGGAGGAGAGAGGGCGGGTACACGTTTCCGATAACCTGGGCTCCGTACCCATGCTAAACGAGCTCGAATACATCGAGGGCGAGGTCTACGCCAACGTGTGGCTGACCGACCTCATCGCTATTATCTCGCCCCGTACGGGCGAGGTGACCGGCTGGATAGACCTGGCGGGGCTGAACCCCGATCCCGGAAACCTCGTGGACCCCTACGTCCTCAACGGCATCGCCTACGACCCGGAAACGGGACACCTCCTGGTGACCGGGAAGTGCTGGCCTCATATATACGAGATCGCGCTCGTGCCAGGCTCCCTTTAGGGATTTTGTCGGAGCTTGGATCCGTGCCGGCAACCGTCCAGAGAACTGACAGACCGTTCTGGGCACACGGCAGCAGACAACAACGGTGCATGTGCATCCTACTGGAAAAGCGGCCATGTTCGGGTGTCGCCCGTAAGGAAGCACCTGCCCGGGCTCGACTAGGTCGGTCGGAGCCACGTTTTTCGCGAAGTGGGAGGCGTGTTGCGGGGAGGCGAGGCCTGCGTGGCAAGCTCGATTGTTTTCGGTGACGACCCTGGCACATTCTTCCATCAACTGCATGGTATTCCATTTCTTCTGGGGGCTGGCCGGGAGTAAGAACACTTTGTTCATGCGCACCTCATGCGCACCTCCAGGGGACTACTTGATCCATTTCCTTCCCGTTCCCCTCCTATTCCTCCCTCTGTGATGGAGGCACGCAACGGAGCCCCGGTCTTTCCCCGGCTTATCTCCGGGAGGTGCGGGTGGTCGCGGAGCCCCGGGGCCGGATGGAGTGTGCCCGGTCCCGCCGCCGGTATTTTCCTTGCGGGAACCTTATTAAGCGTGGGGCCCGCTCAAGCCGCATTTTTTATTTTGCTTTGTTTACGACTTTTAATTACAATGTTAGCGATGCCGGCACAGGGCATCTTCTCTGCGCTTGAGTGTCGTTTTGCGGAGAAGGCTTGAGAAAGGAGCGGTGGGTCGCAAGATGAACATCTACGTAGGCAACCTGAGTTACGGATCGACGGAAGAGACCATACGGGGCCTGTTCGAGGGGTATGGCACGGTCGATGCTGTGAGCATCATCATCGACCGCAACACCGGACGTTCCCGCGGTTTCGGCTTCGTGGAGATGCCGAACGACGATGAGGCCAAGGCCGCCATCGCGGAGTTGGATAACAAGGAGTTCGAGGGGCGCCAGCTGAGGGTGAACGAAGCCCGCCCGAAGCCGGAGCGCAAGTCGAATTACGAGAGCTGGTAAACCGACTGCGGTTTAAGGAGATCACACACGGGCGCGGCATCCCGCGCCCGACTCGCTACCGTTTCCCCGCACAGGCGGAAGCCGCGCTATGTTATCTCTCGGCGCGTCCGACCACGCCATGGCCTCCCTGCACCCCGCCGCCCGCATCGAAATACATCGGCCTCTCCACCACGATGGGGCTGCTGGACAGCACGCGGATGCAGACCTGGTGCCCCGCGCCGGCATGTTCGTTGACGAAGACGGTCTGGCGCGTGCCCGCCGGCAGCTCCAAGGTGCGCAGCGGCAGGAGCCCTTCCTCCTGGCTGTAGTAGGAGACCAGGACGAGCGCGTCGTCTATACCGGGATTCTGCAAGCACAGCCAGGTGTGGAAACCTTCGCCGGTGTATCCCTCGGCGAGGAACCACTCATCCGCGGCACGGCTGGCCCCGATCACGCAGTCGCCCCCGGGCCAGCTCGCCCCGTAACCGGCGTAGTGGAAATACATGGGCCGTTCGGCCAGGAAGAACGCGGTCGAGGCGAGGGTGATGCTCACGTCCTTTTCCGCTCCCACCTCTCCCGGCACGTAGACGGTATACCTCTCCCCCGGCCGCACCACGTAGGACTTGTCGATGGGATCGCCCTGGTCGGGCCCCATGTGGTAGGTGGCGTTCACGGTGATGGCATGGGCATTGGGATTCTGCAGGGTCAGCCACTCCTCGTAGCCGGTCCGGGTCGTCCCCTCCGCGAAGTAGTAGACCTGGGCAAGCTCCCGTACCCCCGGTACGCAGTGCCCCCCCTGCCAGTGATGTCCCTTCGTGCCGTAGTAGTCGAAGTACATGGGACGCTCGGCCACCACGGGGGCGGACGATTCCAGCTTAAGCGAGTTCTCGAGATCGGCCCCCAGGATGTCGTTCACCCTGAAGCTGCGGCGCGAGCGGGCGGGCACGGCCAGGCCGGTCTTCACCTGCTCCCCCTCCTCCTGCGTCTGGAAGCGGAAGGTCAGTTCGGCCCGGGTGCTGCCCGGGTTGAGCACGCATATCCATTGCTCGAAACCGGCTCCCGTATAGCCCTCGGCGAAATACCACGTGGTGGAGGGAGAGGTCACGCCCATGGCGTCGTGTCCGCCGGGCCAGACGCCCTTATAGGTGAAGTACATGGGCCGCTCGGCGACGATGTCCAGGTCCGACTCGACCACGGCCGAGACCTCCCTGTCCGCCCCCACGTCGGCGTTCACGAAGAGGGTGAGGCGGGACTCGGCGGGGACGGCCACAATCCTCGCCAGGGATGTGCCGTCGGGGAAAAGGTAGGTGACCGCCGCCCGGGCGTCCCGGGG
>CAZQFX010000024.1:3188-24308 GCA_964592775.1 uncultured Actinomycetota bacterium | reverse complement strand
ACACCACGGACTATGAAAATCTTCAGCGACCGGTGGCACAACATATAGTATTTGATCGTGTATTTGCAGGGCAGGCCTTCATGCTGACCGGGAACTCGATCACGATGTACGTCCCGTGTGCGATTATCCTGGCAGGCAATGGTATTAAAACCATATTCATATTTCTATCAGAAATGCTATTCTAGGTCAGCCCTCCATGCCGCGGTGCCGCGGCACCACCGAGGTTTACGAAAATCTCACGAGACTGAGGGCACAACATATGGCATCGGAGAGCGTATTTTAGGGGAGGCCTCCACATATGGCGGCTCGCTCACCCCTTCTCCTGCCGATCCTTCCGCGCCCGTTCGACGGCCGCCCGCAGCTCCGCCGCCTTCTCCTCGGGGACGGTGGTGTTTATATGGGCCCAGGCGCCGGTCTCCGAGGAGGCGCTGTACTTGAGCTTGTCGCGGTCGCGCATGGGCGGGTAGAACTCGATGTGAAAGTGATAGAAGCGATAATCCCCGCCGTCCGTGGGGTCCTGGTGCATGCACATCATGTAGGGGAAGGCGAAGCCAAAGAGAGAATCATAGCCGCCCGTGACATATTTCAGGGCCAGGGCGAGGCCCCGCCTTTCCTCCCCGCTCATCTCCGGCAGCGCTCCCAGGTGCCTGTCGGGGATGATGATGACGTCGTAGCCGTACTGGGCCCAGTACGGCACGAAAGCGGTGAACCCGTTCCCCTCATACACCAGCCGCGACTCCGCGTTCCTCTCGTGCGCCAGCAGGTCGCAGAAAAGGCAACTACCTTTCTCCTTCCAATGCTCCGCGGCCGATTCCAACTCCACCCTTACCCTCAAGGGTATGAAGGGATAGGCATAGATCTGTCCGTGGGGGTGGTGGATGGTCACCCCCACCGCCTCCCCCCTGTTCTCGAAGATGAAGACGTAGTCTATGCCGGGCATGCTTCCCAGCTCGCCGTAGCGCTCCTCCCAGTGTTCGACCAGCCTGACCACGTGCTCCAGGGGCAATTCCGGCAGCGTGATCTCGTGGCCGGATGAATACAGGGTCACCTCGCACTTGCCGAGGCTGGGCCTTACCGGGAGCAGGCCGTCCCCGGTGATGTCCGACGGCGGGGGATCGAGCACAAGGGACGGGAAATCGTTGTCGTAGGCGAGGATATCGTAGTCGTCCGGCACCCTACCTGAGCCGGGGCAGAAGGGGCACTGCCCCCCGGGCAGCAGCACACAGCGTCGAGAGGGACGCGGCCAGGTCCTCAGCAGCGGGTCCCAGCGCAGCTCCATTCCCGCCATCCTCCTTCGCTGCTATGTAATGAACGCAATGGTCTTGAGCATACGCTGCTTGCGCTCTTCGTAAAGGGCCGCCTCGCTCATCATCCGCTCCTCTCCGCGCCGGGGCATTTGTCGGCGGCTCGGCATGCGTGGCTGCGTCTATTCCCTTCTATCCAGCCGGTCCGTACCTGAAACCCCTCCTCGGGCGGGTAATCTTGATGGGGGTCTACCTTGAGCATGGCGCGTCACTCTCCTCCCGACGGCTCCAGCGCCCTTGCGGCTTTGACCGGTTGCGGCTCATCCTCGGTCCTGAACCAGCGCTGCGTCCTCAGGCAGATCTTCACCAGCAGGAGCATCACCGGCACCTCGATGAGCACCCCGACGACCGTGGCCAGGGCCGCCCCGGAGGATGCACCCGGAGATATTGGAGCGGTACAGCGGAGCCGCCTGGCCGGTGGCGGGCACGATATAGGTGCTCGCGGTGTCCAGCGTGGCGTCGCCACCCAGGGCCCCCTTGAACACGAAGCCCAGGAAGAAGGTGGCGATGGCCACCATGGTGAAGGGCTTGATGCACCAGTTCACGAAGAGGGTGAGCAGCACCGGCTTGGGCGTCTTTCCCGCTTTGATCACCTCGGCGAAGTCGATCTTCACCATGATAGGGTACATCATGAAGAAGAGGCAGATGGCGATGGGTATGGAGACCTCCGCGACGGACACCTTATCCAGGGTGCTCCCCATGGAGGGGAAGATCTTGCCCAGCAGGATGCCTATGCCGATGCAGGCGAAGACCCAAACGGTGAGGTACTTCTCGAAGAAGCCCAGCTTGCGCACCACCGGCGACCCGCCGTCGTTCGGCGTTGCGCCGTTTCCCTTGCCCGTTATATCAGCGTCCTTTCTCCTTCGCGGGTGCCCGGCGGGCCCCGGCCGCCTCGTCGCAGCCCGCCGCCGCCGGGTATTCCCGGCCCATCCTGCCCGCCCCCAGGAATTCCTCGAAGTCCCGGTTCATGGCATCTACCGCCTCGCGGCTCAGGGAATAGTAGGACCAGGTACCTTCCTTGCGCACCTCCACCAGGCCGGCCGCCAGCAATACCTTGAGGTGGTGGGAGGCCAGGGGTTGGGAAATGTCCAGGCCCTCCTCTATCTCGCATACGCATTTCTCCCCGCTGAAGAGCAGGCACATGATGCGCAGCCGGTTGACGTCGGAGAGGACCTTGAGCGTTTCGGCAAGCGCGGCCACGTCGTCGCTCGCGGCGCATTTCATCAGGCCCTTCCCGCCTGCCGTCTGGGCCATGGACCCGCCTCTCGGTCACCTAATCATAAACAGTGGTTTATATAAACTGTTCTAATATAATACTTGTGTATGAGTTGTGCAACAGCGGTTGTCGTGATACAGGTAAGTTGTTGCCACTGCTGATGCGGACCAGGGGAAAACAGCATGATATCCGGGAAGGTCTTGTTCGTATGTGGCGAAAACGCCTGCTCGCTCCCAGATGGCGGAGGCCTTCTACAACTCAATGGCAGACAAGAGTTCCGCTGAAAGCGCCGGCACTCTCCCATCGGGAGAGATCCACCCCCTGGCCATTGAAGTGATGCTTGAAGCGGGCACCAATATCTCGGGCAACAGCCCCAAGAAGCTGGACTTCTCCCGCCTGGAGGAGTTCAGCCACGTGATATCTTTCGGGTGTATAGCCAGAGCAGCCTTTCCGGCGAAGGACAGGCTGGAGGAATGGCTGATAGAGGATCCATCCGCAAGAGACATCGGGTTCTTCCGTTCCGTTCGCGACGAGATCCGCCGTCGGGTGGAACGCCTCGTCGAAGAAGTAGAGGGGACGCGACGTACTTGGTACCCCGATCCGTAAATACGGTCGCAACAGGCCGCCGCTGCAACGGGGAATGTAGGGTATGGGCGGAGGGAATCGCGGGAAGATCATGCCGGATGCCGGGGCAGCGTGAAGCGGAAGGCGGAGCCGCCGCCCTCGCGCGGCTCGTACCAGATGCGGCCGCCGTGCGCCTCGACGATATGCCGCGCCAGGAACAGCCCCAGCCCCAGGCCCGGCTTGGAGTGGTACTGCGCCTCCTCCACCAGGTAGAACCGTTCGAATATTTTGTCCCGGTGTTCCGGGGGGACGCCCGCGCCGCGGTCCAGGACCGAGACCGTAATCCCGCCTTCCTTCCCCTCGACGGCGAGCTCGACACCCGTACCCCCGGGGGAGTACTTGACCGCGTTATCCATGAGGATGACCAGCAGGTCGTGGATCCTGTCGGGGTCGGCCTCGAGTTCGCCGCATTCCCCGGAGAGCTCGAGGTGGAAATCATGCCCCCCGACCTTGACCCTCATCTCGCCTACTACGCGTCTGGCCAACGATGCGATGCCTGTGGGCCGCCTGACGATGAGGAAGCGCTCCCTCTCCACCAGGGAGACGTTGACCAGCCCCATGACCATGCGGCTGATCCTTTCGGTGGAAGACTTGATGGCGCCGATGACCTCCTGCCTGGTCGGCTCGTCCATCTCCCGGCCATGCGACTCGAGGGTCTCGGTGTAGCCGGCCAGCAGCGCCACGGGGTGGCGCAACTCGTGCGAGGCGATATCCACGAAATCCCGCAGGCTCTCGTTGAAGGCGTACCTCTCCTCCTCTATGCTTATCGCCCTGGCCAGCATGGCCATGGTAGCCACTTCTACCCGCGTGAACGTCCTTTCCTCCCCGTAGAGGAGGTTGAAACAGCCGATGCTCTCGCCCTGCACCGCTACGGGATGGAAGAGGGAGGAGCGGAAACCGTATCGCCGGACATCCGGATCCCCCGCGAAGACCTCGCTATCGATATCCTCCGTGGTCACGGGCTCCGTGACGCCGCTGGAGAGAAGATGGTAGCACATGTATTCCTCGATATTCTCCGGCTTGGTGAAGCCCTCCTCGGCCCGCAGGGAGGAGAACATGTAAAAATCTCCCTTTCCCTTCATCCCATACCTGGCCAGGTCCGCCTCCAGGATATCCCTGCCGGCCAACACGAACTTGCGGATGTTCTCCAGGGGATCGGCGACCAGGCTGAGGAAGCACTCGTTCAGCTTCTGCATCCTCTCCTCCGCCCGCTTGCGGTCGGTGATGTCCCTGGCGTTCACCACTATCCCGCGCACCACGCGATCGTCGAGGAGGTTGGCGGCCACCGCCTCCTGCCAGTGCCATGACCCGTCCGCGTGCTGCCAGCGGTACTCGACCCTGCCCATGGACCCCGGCCGTTCCAGCCCCCTCGCGAACGCTTCCATCACCCGCGGTGCGTCGTCGGGATGGAAGAACTGGAAGACGTCCCTTCCCAGCCTCTCCTCCTGCGCATATCCCGAGGCCTTCTCCATCGAAGGGCTGAGGTACTCCATCGTCCCGTGCCGGTCGATCACGGCGATGACGTCGTAGGCGTTCTCGATGAGGGCACGGAAATACTCCTCGCCGCGGCGCAGCTCCTCCGATGTTTCCTCGAGTTCTCTGGTGAGCTCCTCCACGAGTTTCTCGAGATCGCTGCGGTATCTCGCGAGTTCCTCTTCCGCCTTTTTGCGGGTGCTGATATCGGTCATCAACCCCGTTATGCCGGCCAGGTCGCCGTCCATGATAAGGGGCCGGCTGGACGTCCGGACGTACAAAGACGCGCCGTCCTTGTCGAGGACGCGAAACTCGTAGGGCTCGAGGTCGCCGCCCATGGTGCGCTCGAAGCTGGCGAGCAGCCCCCGCAGGTCGTCCGGATGTACGAAATGCGTGAAGGGCCGGCCGACGATATCGTCCGCGGTGTAATGCGAGATCCGCTCGATGGCGGGGCTGATATAGGAGAAGCGGCCCAGCGGGTCGAGGGTGAATATCACGTCGTTGAGGTTCTCGACCAGGTCGCGGTATTTCTGCCGCGATTCCCGCGGCTCGCCCTCCACCTGCTTGCGCCGGGTTATGTCGCGGCAGAAGGCGATGTAGAACGTGCGCTCCCCCGAGCGCACGGCGGAGATGGACACCTCTACCGGGAATTCCACGCCGTTCTTCCTCAGCGCGGGGAACTCCCTTACGCTGCCCAGGACGCCCTCCATGCCCGCGGCGGCCAGGGCGGCGAACGACCCGCAGAATTCATCGCGGAACCGCTCGGGGACGAGCGTTTCGTGCAGGCCTCCGCCCAGCACTTCCTCCGCCGTCCGTCCGAACAGTTTCTCTCCCGCACGGTTGAAATAGACGACGATACCACGCTCGTCCAGGACGATGATGGCATCGTTGGCGCTGTCCGCCATGGAGCGGAACATGTCCTCGCTGCGGCGCAGCTCTTCCGCGAGATGCCTGTAGCGGCTCTCGGATAGCTCCAGCTCCGCTTTGCGCCGCCGCAGCTCCGCCAGTTCCACCCTGAGCCTGGCGGTCGCCTTGCCGGCTCTCGCGTCCATATCTCGCCCCCCGCCGCAACGAAGGCCATGGCGTCGACCGGGTACTGGTCAGGCAGGGACGCCTTTTCGGGGGGTGCCTCGACGACAGCGACGACCCTGCATGATCGGGCTCCCATCCGGAGACAGCCGGGTATTGCTGTACATTTATATTCTTCCCCGCCAGGGGAAAAACTATCAGGCATGGGAGCCCCCGGGGCGTGCCGCGGGTCCTCGGTGGCTGTCTTCTCGGGTGCCGGAGAGCATGCCCCGTGACGCCGCGAGGAGACCCGTGCCGGGACGAACGGTGCCGGCGGGGCTCCGCTGTGATAGATTGAAAAGGACGGGAGGCCGCGGAAGGCGGGGAAAGGGATGAAGACAACGACCATATGCTCGTGGAACGTCAACGGCATCAGGGCGGCGCACTCCAAGGGGTTTCTCGACTGGTTCAAGGGGCACGACCCGGATATCATGTGCGTGCAGGAGACGAAGGCCGGCGAGGAGCAGTTGCCCCCCGAACTGAGGGAGGTGGAGGGGTACCGGGCATATTTCACCGCCCCCGAGCGCAAGGGCTACAGCGGCGTAGGCCTCTACTCGCGGTTGGAGCCCAAGGGGGTCAAGTACGGCTTCGGCACCCCCCGCTTCGATCACGAGGGCAGGACGCTCATCGCGGAGTACGACCGCTTCACGCTCTTCAACATATATTTCCCCAACGGCAAGCAATCGAAGGAAAGGCTCCGCTACAAGCTGGAATTCTACGAGGCCTTCCTGGAATACGCCGATGCCCTCAGGGCGAAGGGAAGGGGTATAGTGGCGTGCGGCGACTTCAATACCGCCCACAAGGAGATAGATCTCGCCCGCCCGAGGGAGAACAGCAAGGTTTCCGGGTTCCTCCCCGAGGAGCGGGCCTGGCTGGACAGGTTCGTCGGCCACGGTTACGTGGACGCCTTCCGCATCTTCGACCAGGAGCCGAGCCGGTACACCTGGTGGGACTTGAAGACCGGGGCGCGCGAGAGGAATATAGGCTGGAGGATAGACTACTTCTTCGTCAGCGAAGACCTGCGGGACGCCGTGAAGTCCTCCCGCATCCTGGCGGAGGTGATGGGCTCGGACCACTGTCCCATCTGCATCGAACTGGCGGTTTGACCGTAAGGAGGTAAACGTGTTCTCGGATATAGACGACATCACCATCGATTACGAGGAAGACGGGGTCCAGGTGATCGAAGAGCTGGACAAGGCGGTCCTTTCCAGGGGTGCCTGGGCTACCATAATATTCCGCTACCGGCAGTGGGAGCAATCGAAGGAGGATTACGGCCCCGACCGCTTCACCATCCGCCGCTACCGCAAGATGAACGACGAATACCGGCAGCAGGCGAAGTTCAACATCTCCAGCGTGGACCAGGCCAGGAAGATCGTGGAGGCCCTGAACGCCTGGATAGGCGAAGCGGGCCCCTGAAGGGCGCCCGTGGGACGCGCTGCCGACCCGGGACACGATGGCCGCGACGGGAAGGCCGGGCGGGCCGTGGGCAAGAGAAGAGAGGCTGCATATGAGCAAGCCGGATTACGACGTGATCGTGGTGGGCGGGGGCCCCGCGGGAGCGGCGGCGGCGAAGGCGGCGGTGGAAGGCGGGTTGAACACCCTGCTGGTGGAAAGAAAGAAGATGCCCCGCCTCAAGCCTTGCGCCGGCTATCTCTTCAAGGAGGCGCGGGAGTTCCTGGAAGCGCATTATCCCCCCTTCCCGCTCGAGACAAGAAGCGAGCCCTTCGAGATCAGAAAGATAAAGCTCTACGTCAGCAAGGACTTCCACCTCGAGGTGGAGGAGAACGGCTTGAGCGTATGGCGCGACCGTTTCGACCGCTGGTTGTGCGAGAGCTCGGGGGCCGAGTTATGGGACGGCGCGAAGCTGGTCGATTTCTCCGAGTGGAGGGACCGGGTGGAGACGGTGGTCGTCTCCAACGGCAAGGAAGCCCGGCTCAGCGCCCGCGCCCTCATCGCCGCCGACGGCGGCCTCTCCCGCATCACGAGGAAGCTCGACCCGTCCTTTTTCGACGGGGCGCCCTATATCTGCACCCGGCATGAATACCACCGCTGCGAGTCGGAGCTGGAACCGGGGGTCTTTCACGTCTTCATCGACGCGGCATACGGCGTCTACCCCGCGTGTTATGGCAAGGACGACCTGATGGTGGTGGATACCTCGGCGCGCAGGGGACGGAAGATAGGCCCCACCCGCGAGGCGTTCCACGCCATGCTGAAGAGGGATTTCGCTTTCGCATCGAGGGAAGAGGTCTTCACCCTCGGCTGCCGGTCAGCTTTCACCTCGGCGGTCAACCGCTTCTGCCTCGGCACCGACCGCGTCCTCGTGAGCGGTGAAGCGGCCGGTTTCATGAACTCGCTGGGGGAGGGCATCTCCTCCGCCCTGGCCACGGGCTACCTGGCCGGGAAAGCCGCGGCGGATGCGGGAGGTTCGCCCCCCGGCTCCCTCTACCGCGCCGGCACGGTGGCGGAGCGGGAGAGGACGGCGCGGGAATGGTCCCTCCTGACCCTGCTTTCGGGTGGCGCGAGGCCGGAGTTCAACCGCGCCCTGTCCAGGCTCCACTTACGGGATAAGCTGCGCTTTATCAATGCGCTGTTGGCGTGGCAGCGGGGAGGGGGGGTCGCCCCCGGGCTGGGCAAGGGCGCCCTCGAGATCGCGCTGCGCAGGCTCCTCCACGGCAGTTACGACTTCCGAGCCTGATCCTATTGGCCGGTCAGCCGTGAATCCTCCACGGCCCGGCTTCCGCCCCCTAAAGGCTGTTTACCCAATCAAGTATCTCCGGGTAGACTTCCTCGTAGACCCGCTTGCCCATCACCAGGTCAGTGTGGCCGTATCCCGGGTAATTCTTGAAGCGCTTGACCTCACTGCCCACCTTGTCGTAGCCGTCCATGCGGACGTTGTCCGCGCCCACGAAATCCTCGCTCCCGGTGATGAAGAAGAGGGGCGCGGTGATGAGAGGCATGTTCTCAGTGTAGTTGTATTCGCCGTTGAAGGACCTGAAGTCCGGGTCCTGTGATAGCGCCACTATCTGGATGGTCATCCCCGTGGTGACGTTGTCGCTGGCCCACCTCAGGAGGCTGTACCCCACGTCCGCGTCGACGTTGTCGGGATTGTAGAGCCCGATGGCGATGGGGCCTCTCTTGGCCAGGATCCTTCCCAGGCGGGGGAAGATGGTGACGAGGTCCCCCAGCCGGCTGACCGGCATCCTGGCCGAAAAGCGGCCCAGGAATTCCAGGTAGCGGATGAGGAACCGTGTCTGCACCCTGTAGAGGGGGAGCTTCTCCAGCTTGGCTATCCAGTCACCCCCGCCGCGATGCAGCCCGGGCGGGCTGCCGATGGTGATCCCTCCCAGGATGGACTCGTTGCGCTCCGCGGCCAGGTCCGCGTCGCCGATGATGCGGAAGGTCCCGTCCTCGCGGCTCGCCTTCACGCCCTGCAGGTACATGTAGAGGACGATGCCGCCCATGCTGTGGCCGATCCAGACGGGGCGCTTTCCCGTGGACGCCGCCACTCCCTCCACGAGGGCGGGCGCGTCGAGGGCGGCGAGGTGGTCGACGGAATGTCCCCAGTCGTCGATGGCGCACCGGTAGGGTCCCCTCCCGCAGCCCCTGAAGCTGGAGATCCAGACGTCGTATCCCCGCTCGGCGAGGTAGAGGGCCAGGTTATGCCTGCGGTGCGGGAGGTCGAACTCCAGCCCGTTTCCCGTGAACCCGTGGGCCATGAGGACCGGTTGTCCCCCTTCGTTGACGTACCTCTTCATCCTCAGCATGACTCCGTCCTCGGTCTCGACGGCCTCCACGCGCGATTCCATGCACGCGGTACATGCGAGGTCTTCCTCGGGCAGAGGTGAGGCGTGTATGCGCCATAACGCGAGCGCGGAAATAGAAGTCGCGGCGAGCGCCGAGTATTTCAAGAGTTTTCCTGAATCCGCCATCTTAACCCCCCAGGTAGTGTCCACCGGCAACGGTAGAGATCCCGACACTGTAGC
Source organism: uncultured Actinomycetota bacterium (assembly GCA_964592775.1). Classification (GTDB taxonomy): domain Bacteria; phylum Actinomycetota; class Geothermincolia; order Geothermincolales; family RBG-13-55-18; genus SURF-21. The sequence goes on along the minus strand of CAZQFX010000024.1, from coordinate 14,640 downwards.
GATTTTAACATACATCATCCTGGATTTCGTCCGCTATAAGGCCGATATCCGCGGGTTCGCGCCGCCAGGTCTAAACCATTTGCTCAACACTACCGAGTACTCGGAGTAGAACGTGCGGATGATGCCGATACGATGATCGGCGCGTTGAAAGGTGGGGCACCATGGACGATCGCAGGGAATCGCTGGAGCTGAAGAGCAAGAGGTCGCGGATACTGTACGAGATAACCGGGCTGGTGGTCATCCTCATGATCGCCTCGGGCCTGCTCACCTTCTTCTTCGTCAACTCCGCGTTCGGCCGCCTGGTCGACAAGAGCGTCGACAAGGTGATAGAGGAGCAGGCCGCGACCATCGACTCGGGCCTCAGATACGTCGGGGCGAAAGAGACGGAGGCGGTAATGGGCGACCTGTCGCAATTATCCATGGACGAGCTGATGGAATCGACCAGGACGACGATCGAGACGGGAGGGTCGTCCGAATTCGTGACCAACGCCACGGCACGGATGAAGAAACTGGTCGAAGACGACGTGCTGGGCATGGACCTGGTCCTCGACATAATCCTGGCGAATCCACCTTTTATACCGGAAGACATCATCATCGTCTCCACCGATGACGAGTATGCGATGCAGAAGCCGCCCGATGCGGTGCTCGCGGCCATCGAGGAGGCGGAGGCGGAGGGCAAGACGTACGTATACCTGGAGGAGGGAATACCGGAGATCGGCCTGGATGAGGAATACCTCGTCTCCCTTTACGACGTGTCGGAGATAAACCCCCTTTTCACCGGCAACTGGGGCGTGCACTTCGTTTCCATGCACGAAGCCGTGGCGGGCATAGAGGAGTTCTACGCCAGCGAGAAGACCAGGGCCACCTGGATCATCGCCCTGATCATCGGCGGCTCCGTCCTGCTGGTCATCGTGATAACCTTCTTCATCCTGAGTTATCTCATCCGCACGCGGATCACGCAACCCATAGACCGCCTGTCCATGGCCGCGGGTGAGGTCATGGGGGGAAACCTGGATATCGAGGTCAGGGTGCACGAGGGCAGCGACCTCGAGGAGTTGGAGCGCGCTTTCAAGGAGTTGGTGGAGAGCATCCGCAAGATCATCGCCAAATCCGTAGGCGAATGAAAGTCCGTTGCCGGATGACCCTTTCGCCTTCGACATAGGATAACGGATTACACGCACGGGATTGGGAAATGGGCCGGAATGGATATCTTCGCCACCTCGTGGAGGCGTACTACTCGGCGGCGGGAGCGGTGAAGTAGAAGGTGGAGCCCTCGCCGGGCGCCGATTCCGCCCACACCTCGCCCCCCCAGGCCTCCACCGCCCTCTTCACGGTGGAAAGGCCGATCCCCAGGCCGGGGGAGCATTCGGCTTCGAGGCGCATGAAGGGCTGGAAGACGGCCTCCTGCTCGAGGTCGGGGATCCCGATGCCGTTGTCGCGCACGAAGACGGTCACCAGGCCGCCTTCTCTCTCTCCGCCGACCTCCACCCGGGGCGATGGGTTGTCCCCCAGGAACTTGGGGGCGTTTCCCACCAGGTTGGAGAGGACCTGCTTCAGCCTGGCGGGGTCGAGGAGGACCGCGGGGATGCCTTTGCGCGTGAGCATCTCGACGCCCTTGGGGAGGATATCCCCGCCGGCTTCTTCGATGACCTCCCGGAGGATCTCGGCGGGCTCGACCCGGACCGCCTCCCCCGCCGGCTTACCCGCGCTGGTGCCAGATCTCGTAGCAACGGCGTCCGATAAGCCGTTCCGGTTCGGAGGCGACCGATTCCCCGGCCGCCCTGTTCGCCCAGCGCACGGTCATATCCGCATCCAGGCATGCCACCAACTCCTCTATGCTGTCGAGGATGGCGTACTCGTTGAGGAAGGTCTCCGTCGATCCTCTCGCCGGCAATGGCCGCCCGGCTTGCGCCGCTTCCGCCCGGGACGCGCAGCTCCGTGATCGCTTTGGTTCACTGCCGTTCCCAGCCCGGGCCTTTCTCCCTAACCACATCTCGCGACCCTCCCGTACCGGGGAATACCGCCGATGCTCGGCATGAGCAGCCAACGCCCCATAATCCATGGAGGATGGCCCGGGGCCATCCTTTCGCCGGTTCCTGCCGGGATTTCTCCGGATGCACCTCCTGATGCTAACATTCTACCGTCCTGCGGATAATCCGAAACATGCAAGCCCGCGGCTTACTACTTCCTGCTCGGAGGTCCTGAGCATTCATGCCCCGATCCATAGATACGCCAACATTCGAGCGCCGCTGCACCCCCGCTCGTTTATCCAGCGCCGCGCGGGACTGCGTTGCGCTCCTTGCGACAGCTTGTGCCGAGCGCGGCGAGGTCTGACCCGGTCCCGTATCCGCGCCCCTTTCCTTCTCGCAACCCACGCTTCTCGAAGAAGAGCCCGAGGTGGTAACGGTTGGAAACGGATGGAAACGGATGGAAACGGATGAGCTTGACACGGGGGGAAACCCGGAATAGGATGAACCTACTGACCGTTAATTAAAGACGTATCCGGTTGGAAAGGCCTGATCACGGACCACGCAAAGCCCTACTCCATCGCGAGGAGCCCCCAAGCGCGGACAGCGGATTTATCGAGCCCGAAGGAGGAGGGGACAGTGCCTGACAGCCTCTTTTTCACCGCCGAACATGATATGCTCAGGCGGAGAGTGCGCGGCTTCATCGCCCACCGCGTCGCCGACCTGGCCACGGAGCTCGAGGCGGCCAAGCCCCTCGCCTACATCACCGCCTGGCGCTACGACCATGGCGAGTATCCCGTGAAGGAGGTCTCCATGGCCAAGCTCGTGGGCACGCGGGCCGCCTTCCAGGTGACGGACGAGGCCATGCGGATCATGGGCGGCTACGGATATATAATGGAGTACCCGGCGCAAAAGGCATGGAGGGACATGCGCATCGCGCGTATCGGGGGTGGCACGGACGAGATCATGCGCGAGATAATCGCCACCACCATGGGTATGTAATAGGAGGTAAAAAGATGAACAAATCACGCTGGAACGAGATCATCGCCGTCTCCGCGCGACTCTTCCGCGAGAAGGGCTACCGGGCGACCACCATGGACGACATCGCGACGGAGCTGAACGTGACCAAGCCGGCGCTGTACTACTACATCGATACCAAGCACGACCTCCTCTACGCCATCTGCGAATCGGCGATGGAGAGCCTCATGGAGGGCGTCAGGAGCATCATGGCCGAGCCCGGCGACACCGAGGAGAAACTGCGCCGGCTCATATTCTGGCACGTGAACATGTTCTCGGAGCACGGCGACGTCACCACGGTGTACCTGGCGGAGGAGGGAGAGCTGCCGGAAGACAAGAGGAACTTCGTCAGGTCCCTGAGCCGCGAATACGAGAACATGTACCGCGGGCTCCTGGAAAAGGGGATAGAGGAAGGCAGGTTCAGGGAGATGGACGTGCCCACGGTCGTGCGCGCCATCTCCGGCATGTGCAACTGGCTCTTCGACTGGTACCGGTACGACGGTGAGGCTACCGCGGACGAGATAGCCGGCATATTCTACGAGCTCATCATGGAGGGATGCGCGAAGCGATAGCGGGATGCGGCGCGTGTATCCTAGACACCATGCCCGGGGACGTTTCTGGACGGAGAAGGCGAGCGTATTGGGGGTCGCCGGGCGAACGGCCGCAGGCCGGGATGGCGGGAACCGTCCAGGGCATGGAGAACGCGTACGGGCCGCGAGCTTCCTGGAGCGGAGAAGGAGAGAGTGATGGTCATGGGAGATTGGGGAGAGGGCCAGGAACTGGTGGTCATGGACGGCCGCATCAAGGTGCCCTACCGCTGGTTCGCAGGCGAGGTGGGAACGCGCTACCTGGAGTCCCTGCGGGACGAAAGGAAATTCCTGGGCACGCGCTGCCCCAAGTGCGGCAAGACCTACCACATTCCGAGGAGAAACTGTCCCGAGTGCTTAGCGGAGTGCTCGCAATGGGTGGAGTTGGGATCGGCGGGAACGCTGGAATCCTATACCGTGGTGCGAGAGCACCACCCCCAGCTCTCTCCGCTGCCCCTGCCCTACGGGTACGGGATCATCAAGCTGGAGGGCGCGGATACCGGCTTCCTGCATCTCCTCGGGGAGTTCGAGGAGGGAGGGCTGGCGGTCGGCGCGCGCGTGGAGGCGGTATTCTCCGACGCCAGGGAGGGAAACATCCTCGACGTCAGGTATTTCCGTCCCGTGGGGGAGGTGGAGTAGATGGAGCCGGTGGCTATCGTCGGCGTGGGCATGACCGAGATGCGCGCGGAAAGGAAGGCGGACGGGTACCCGGACCTGGTTTACGAGGCGTGCCGCGCGGCGCTGGACGACGCGGGGATGTCCATAGGCCAGGTGGACAACGTGGTCACCGTGTCCAACGACTTCTTCGACGGGCGCACCATCTCCTCCATGGCCGTCCAGGACGCCTGCGGCTCCTACGACAAGAACGTCACCACCGTGGAGGGAGACGGGACCTTCGGAGCCTTCCTCGGCCTCATGCGCATCCTCTCCGGGAGCTACGGAACCACCCTGGTATGCGCTCACCACAAGGGCTCCGAGAGCCAGATGCCCCTGATCACCAACGCCATGTTCGACCCCATCTACGCCAGGCCGCTGGGCATCGACGCCGTCACCTCCTCCGCCCTGCAGGCCAGGGCGTATATGGGGAAGTACGGCGTGACCGAGGAGCAGTGCGCCCTGGTGTCGGTGAAGAACCACGGCAACGCCTTCGCGAACCCCGTCGCCCAGCTCCCCCTGAAGTTGACGGTGGAGGAGGTCATGTCCTCGCCCTATATCGCGGATCCCATCAAGCTGCTGGACTGCTCCCCAATCTCCGACGGAGCCTCGGCGGTCGTGCTGGCTTCGGGGGAGAGGGCCGGGAAGATAACCGGGAAGCCGGTATGGGTAAAAGGGGTGGCGCACTGCAGCTCCGCCTACCACCTGGGCGACCGCAACCTCTACTGCGTGTGCGCCCTTTCGGAGGCGGCGAAGAAGGCTTACTCCATGGCCGGCGTTGGCGACCCCGCGAAGGACATCGACCTGGTGGAGCTATACGACGCCTTTACCTACATGGAGCCCCTGTGGCTGGAGGGGCTGGGTATCTGCGAGCGGGGAGAAGGCGGCAGGCTCACGGAGTCGGGCAGGACGGCGGTGGACGGCGGGCTTCCGGTCAACGCTTCCGGCGGCTGCCTTTCCGGCAACCCGGTCCTGGTCGCCGGACTAAACCGCGTCATCGAGTGCGTCCTGCAGATCAGGGGCGACGCCGGCGAGCACCAGGCGGATGGGATAAAAACAGCGTTGGCCCACGGCATCAACGGACCCTGCGGCCAATCGCACTGCGTGTGGGTCCTGGGAGGTGAGAGGTGATGGGCAAGAGGGTGGCCATAACCGGCGTGGGCATGACCCACCAGCGTTCCGCCCGTCCGGACGTCACCGGGCGGGAGCTGATCAACGAGGCGGTGCGCATGGCCCTGGACGATGCCGGCATGACCCGCGCCGACGTCGACGCCATCGTCATCGGCAACATGGACCATTTCGAGGGCATCAACTACGTGGACGCCTGGTCGGTGGACGGCAGTGGCGCCCTCATGAAACCGATCATGAAGCTGACCACCGGAGGCACCACCGGCACCACCGTGGCCATGGGCGCCTACTTTCACGCGGCCTCGGGCCTTTATGACCGCGTGCTGGCCATCGGGTGGGAGAAGAACTCCGAGTCCGACACCACCGGCGCCATCGTCACCGCCTTCGACCCCTTCTGGGACCGCCCCATCTTCGCGGGCGCGGTGGCCGGCCTGGCCATGGAGGCCACCGCCTACATGCACGCCACGGGAGCCACCGAGGAGGACGCGGCCTACGTGGCGGTGCGCGAGAGGAAGCACGCCCTCAACAATCCCTACGCCCACCTGCACATCAACCTGACCATAGACGACGTGATGAAATCGCCCTACCTGTCCTGGCCGGTGAAGATGGGGGACATGTGCCCGCGCACCGACGGCGCCTGCGCCCTGGTTTTCGCCTCCGAGGACGTGGCGGAGGACTTCCCGCAGAGGCCGGCCTGGATCCTCGGCGTGGCCGACCGCCATCTCTGGTCCTACACCAGCGACGCCTACCTGGACTTCAAGGCCGGGGAGGCCTGGTTCCCGGCCATGCAGAAAAGCTCGCAGGAGGTCTACCGCAGGGTAGGCATCACCGATCCCCTGGAGGAGTTCGACGTGGCCGAGCTCTACCTGCCTTACTCCTTCGCGGGCTTGCGCCACGTGGAGTCCCTGGGGTTCTGCGGAAAGGGAGAAGCTCCCGAGCTCACGCGGGCGGGCGCCTTCGACATGGGGGGCAAGTGCCCGGTGAACCCCTCGGGGGGCGTGATGTCCTCCAACGCCATCGGGGCCACCGGCCTCATCCGGGTGGCGGAGTGCGCCTGGCAGATCCAGGGACGGGCGGACGAGCGCCAGGTCCCCGACGTGAAGTTGGCCCTGGCCACGGGATTCGGGGGCTGCTTCTGGTCCGACGTGCTCGTCCTGGGCAGGGAGAAACCCGAGAAGGCCAGGGGGTGAGAGGCGTGAACGAGGAGAAGAACGGCTTTATCGCGCGGGAGAGCGGCGAGGCTGCGCAACCCTTCAGCTGGACGGCCGGCGTCTACGGATCCAAGTTCCTCACCGAGCTCAGGGACAACAAGAGGTTCGTGGGGGTGAAGTGCCCCGAGTGCGGCAAGGTCTACGTGCCCCCGCGCCGCGTGTGCGGCCCCTGCTACGTCGAGCTGACGGAGCTGGTGCCGGTCTCCGACGAGGGGGAGATAGTCACGTACACCGTGGTCAGCTTCGGCTTCGTCGACCCCGCGACCGGCAAGCAGAAGCCCGTGCCTTATGGCTACGCGGCCATCATACTGGACGGCTCGGACACCATGCTGCTGCATTTCGTGGACGAGACGGATCCGTTAAAGATAAGGATCGGAGCGCGGGTGAAGGCGGTGTTCGAGGAGGAGCGCGCGGGAAGCATCCTGGACATCAGGCACTTCGAGCTGATCTGAGCGGTGAAACCCGCGTTCGACACGGTAGAGGGTGGTCATTCGCAAGAGACGGTGGTGGACATGATGGAGTGGGTGGTGAAGGTCGCTTCGCCGCCTGCGGCTCGCAATGACGTTGCCCCCCGCGCCGCGCCGATCACGCCTCCTCGCAATGACGCTGTTGAAGGGACGGCGAGGAGCGAAGCGGTAAACGTCATCGCGAACACGTCGTTGCGAGCGGAGGGAGCGCAGCGAACGGAGCGAAGCAACCTCATGCACGCGGCGTGTAGTCGTATGCGTACGCGAAGACGCAAGCGGCCAGGCAAGGCGGAGGTGGGATATGGAGCCTGAAGCATTCATGATAGAGACCGAAAACGGGGTGGCGCGCTGCAGCATGAACGGCCCCATGATAAACGCCATGGGCGTGACGCTTCTCTATCCCATGATGGAGGGGTTGAGGTCCGTCCTGGACGACGGCGACGTAAGGGTGATCGTCATACGGGGAGAGGGCGGTAATTTCTCCGTCGGGGCGGACCTTACCATCATGGGCGAGAAGATGGATCCGATGATGTTGAGGGACAACATGCGTGCCATGGGATCCCTCATCTACGAGCTGCACGAGGGACCCAAGCCGGTGATCGCCGAGGTGGACGGCTGGGCGGTGGGGGGCGGGTTCGGGCTGGCCATGTCGTCGGACATCACCTACGCCACGGAGCGTGCCCGTTTCTATCTCAGCTTCGTCAAACTCTCCGTCGTGCCCGATTTCGGCTCGGCTTATTTTCTCGTCCACCGGGTTGGCCTTGCCCGGGCCAAGGAACTGGCCCTCACCGGCAGGATCGTCGAGCCGGAGGAGGCAATGCGTATCGGTCTCATCAACCGCGTCGTCCCCCACGAGGAGATAGCGGGCGAGGTGATGAAACTGGCGGTGAAGATGGCGGGGCGCTCGCCCAACATCCTCGCCACGACCAAGCGCATGCTGAACACCAGCCATTCCGTGGATCTGAAGACCCTCCTGGACCTGGAGGCGCACGTGCAGTCCCTGGCCGTCCTGGCGCCGGAGCACCACCGGGACGTGGAGGAGTTCTTCAAGAAACGCACCGGCAAGGCCTGATTCGAGAGGAAGCGTCTTGATCAAGACCCGCATCACCGAGCCCTTCGGTATCGAGCACCCCATCATCGGCGGGTGCATGCAGTGGATCACCGGCCCCGGGTTCACAGCGGCGGGGGGCATCGCCGACGGCAGGGGCCCGGCGGCGGCTCTGGCCCTGGGCGCGCAGGGAGAGCTCATGAGGACCGGGCTGCTCCTCTCCGAGGAGTGCCCCATCCACGAAAGGATCAGGCGCAGGATGCTCGCGGCCGGCGGGACGGACACGGTGACCGTCCTGAGGTCGGTCCACAACACCCTGCGGGCGTGGAGGAACCCCGCGGCGGAGAAGGCGGCGGAGCTCGAGGCGGCGGGCGCTCCCTTCGAGGACATCGTCGAGGTGGTGGCCGGCTCCCTGACCAGGAACATGTTCGAGACGGGCGACCCCGATGCCGGGATCGTCGTATGCAGCCAGGACATAGGCATCATCAACGAGATAAAGCCGGTTGGCGAGATCGTCGCCGGCATGGTGGCCGAGGCGGAAGCCGTAGCCTGTCGGCTGGCCGCCGGAGATCTGAGCGGCGTCGAAGAGGGAGGGTGAGGTGATGAGGGATTACGATGTGGTGGTCATCGGGGCCGGCCTGGGAGGGCTGTCCGCGGCGGCCTTCCTGGCCAAGGCAGGGAAGAAGGTGCTCCTGCTGGAACGGCATTACGTGCCCGGCGGGTACGCCTCGTCGTTCCTGCGCGGCCGCTTCGAGTTCGAGATCTCGCTGCACGAGCTCTCGGGGCTGGGGGACGAGCAGAACCCCGGGCCGCTGTGGAAGCTGCTCAACGAGGTGGACGTCACGCGGCGCGTGGACTTCCTGCGCATCCCCGAGTTCTACCGCTGCGTGCTGCCTGACGTGGATTTCGTGGTCCCCATCGGGCGCGAGGACTTCGAGCAGGCCATGGCCGAGTACTTCCCCGCCGATGCGGAGGGCATCAGGGAGTTCACGGAGGTCATGTTCAAGTACGCCCAGGAGGCGCTGCGCGCCAACCGCGTGGGGATGAAAATGGTCATGGAGCACCAGGAAGAATTTCCCACCCTGCTCGCCTATTTCGGCAAGAGCTTGCGGGAGGTCATGGACGCCTTCATCAAGGACGAGCGGGCACGCACGGTGCTCAACGTCATCTGCGGCTACTACTGCAATCCCCCCTCCGCGCTGTCCTTCCTCACCTACGCGCTGGGGACGGTGAGCTACCTCCGCTTCGGTCCCTGGCACGTCAGGGGCAAGAGCCAGGCCCTCTCCCAGGCTTTCATGGATTCCATCGAGGACATGGGCGGCGAGGTGTGGCTGCGCAACGGGGCGCGGCGCATCCTGGTGGAGGGAGGCAGGGTGAGGGGCGTGGTGGCGCAGGACGGGACGGAGGTCCTCTGCCCCGTGGTGGTCAGCAACGCCAATCCCTATACCGTTTGCCTGGAGCTTATGGGGCGCGAGAACGTCCCCGACTGGTACCTGAGGCGCTTGGGGGCCTGGAGCGGCGGCGCCTCCACCGTCAACCTCTACCTGGGCGTGGACCGTCCCTACCAGGACTTCGGGCTCGCCCACCACGAGACCTTCTACAGCGACAGCTACGACGTCGACGGCAACTGGATGCGGATGAAGAACGGGGTGACCCTGGAGCCCTCGGACATCGCGGTGACCGCCTACAACTCCGTGGACCCGGAGTTCTCGCCCCCCGGCACGTCGTCCCTGGTGTGCACCTTCATCGCCTTCGCCGATCCCTGGATGAAGCTCGTGCCTTCCGAATACGCGGAAGCCAAGGAACGGGTGGCGAAGAGGGCGCTGGAGCTGGCCGAGAACGTCGCCCCAGGCCTGCGCGACCATATCGAGGTGGTCGAGGTGGCCACCCCCCTCACGAATATACGCTACTCACGCAACGTGGGCGGCAGCATCATCGGCTTCGACGAAACCTTCGCCGGGACCGGCCTGGTGCGCATGCCCGCCCAAGGGCCTCTCGAGGGGCTCTACTTCTCCGGCGCCTGGGTGAACATCGGCGGGGGTTACGAGCCATCGCTGTATTCCGGCTTTCTCACCTCGCGCAAGGTGCTCGAGGACATGGAGGCGGGCGGCCCAGCGCCGGGGTCCATGGACAAGCTGCGGGCGGAGCTGGAGAAACAGGTGGAGGGCATGGAGTTGCCCGACAGCCCCGTCACGCGCGTGGAGCGCGCCCTGGCCGGGCTGCACCCCGACCGCGTACAGCTCGAGGTATCGCAGGTGATCGAGGAGACGGCCACCACGAAGACGCTGCGCATGAAGGCGGCGGAGGGGGAACTCCCCTGGTTCCGGGCGGGGCAGTACGTGAACCTCTTCTGCGAGGTGGGAGGGGTGCTGACCTCGCGGCCCTATTCCATCACCTCGTCGCCGGGGAGGGGGTACTGGGATATCACCGTGCGCCGCGTGGCGGACGGCTTCGTCTCCAGCTACCTCCTGGACGAGGTGAAGGCGGGAGACAGCTTCGAGTCCACGGGGCCCTCGGGGAGCTTCTTCCACGAGCCCCTCATGGACACCGGCGACCTGGTGTTCCTGGCGGGTGGCTCGGGCATAACCCCCTTCGCTTCCATGATCCGGGAGGCGGCGGAGAAGGGCACGGAGGTGAAGATGCGCCTCATCTACGGCAGCAGGGACCCCGCGGACACCATCTTCGCGGATGAGTTGAAGGAACTGGAGGGAAGACTCCCCGGCCTGGAGGTGGATTACGTCATCTCCGAGCCCCCGGCGGACTGGCGGGGCCTGCGCGGCTTCCTGGACCTGGAGATGATATCGAGGCTGGTGGGGACGGTGAAGGGCAAGACCTTCTATATCTGCGGGCCGGCACAGATGTACGCGCTGTGCGAGGATGCCCTGCTCGCCCTGGGCGTCGCGAGGAGGCGCATACGCCGCGAGGCTTACGGCCCTCCCGCCGACATCACCACCGAGCCGGGCTGGCCGGGAGCGGACCCCGGCGCGGTGTTCGAGGTGAGCGAGGAGCGTACGGGCAAGACCATCAGGGCCAGGGCGGGCGAGCCGCTTATGAATTCCCTGGAACGGGAGGGTATCGTTGTGGAGGCCGTCTGCCGCTCCGGCGAGTGCTCCGCGTGCCGCACGCGGCTTATCGCCGGCAGGGTCTTCGTGCCCGAGCGGGTGCTCAAGCGCTGGGTGGACGAGAAAGCCGGTTTCATCCACCCCTGCATGAGCTATCCACTGGAGGACCTGAGGATAAGGATTTAAGGGGTCACGTCTCGAATATCGGATCTTTTGGGAATTAATAACAACCGAAGGAAATTATGGTAAGAATTCCGATATTCGAGACCCGGGGGGATTAGAGGCGGGGGAGGATGAAGCGGAAGGCGGAG
>CAZQFX010000024.1:2170-3178 GCA_964592775.1 uncultured Actinomycetota bacterium | reverse complement strand
AAGAGCACCGCCCCGATCGACGGGGCGCCGCTCCCGTCAGGCGCCGGTATCGGCGCGACGAGGTCCATGTGGATGCCGCCGTTCCCCTCCCAGCGGTGGAGGTCGGACATGGTGGCCTCCGCTTCCGCCATGGCCTCCCGGGCGATCTCTACCGCGTGCTCGCCCAGGGGGTCACCCCGCGGATCGAGAGACAGCACGGCCTCGCCGCCGGCGCCGAGGAGGAACACGCTCTGATGGCCGTAAATGGCCATGCGGGAATCCATCCACTCCACGAGCTGGTCCCGCAGTCCGATGTCGCCGGGGTCGGCGAGAAAATCCCGTGCATGTTCGGAGAAAAACGGGCTCTCGACGGCGGTCTCCGCGTCGGCCAGCCGCTCGTCCACCCAGTCCCTTATCCGTTGCGCCTTGAGATCGGCGATGGCCGCAAGCTCGCCCTGGGCTTGCCGCTTCACGTTTCCCTGCAGGTACCCGAGGAAGAGGTAGCCGCCGGTGACCACTAGGGCCACCACCAGGAGGTATACCAGCAGCCAGTTCCAAGGGAAAGCCCCACCACCCCTGGGTTTTGCCGCCATCGCACCCTCTCCGGCACCAGGCGCCTTTTTCATCCTGCCTACCCCGTTGGCTATCGTAAGGGAAACACCTACTAATTTGATTATTCCCGAATTCGAGGCCGCTATCTAACGGCGCCCGGCCCAGCTCGCTTTCCACCGCTATTACCGTTCCCCTTTGGGGTCAGCCCCGGAACGGGATCGAGGCAACCCTTGCATCACAAGAATCAACCTTCCACGCCGGCACTTGTTGCGCAGCGGGCGCGTTGAGGTCGATCGTACGAAAATGGTGGGCCTCTGGCCAATCTAGAAGAACTCGGTGGCCTGGCCAACTCCAAGACCGAAAAGAAGCCCGATATCATAGTGTTCTTCGGCATCGGCATCCACGAGTCATACCTGGTGGCTGCGGCCTTGAGGGAGGACGTAGAGCTGAGCCGGTAGAGGTTCCCCAACGGCAGCA
>CAZQFX010000024.1:0-2118 GCA_964592775.1 uncultured Actinomycetota bacterium | reverse complement strand
CCCCAAGGGGGGAACGGGACGTCAGTCCTTTTGCTACTTCGCTTTCTTCATCTCCTGGTCGCGCAGCTCGCGCCGGAGGATCTTCCCCACGATACTCTTGGGGAGCTCGCTCACGAACTCGACCGTCTTGGGTATCTTGTAGGGGGCCAGGGTCTCCTTGCAGTAGGTGATGACCTCCTCCTCCGTGAGGGTCTCGCCCTCCTTGGTGACGATGAAGGCCTTGAGGGTCTCGCCCCGGTACTCGTCCGGCACCCCCACGGCGCAGGCCTCGAGGATCTTGGGATGGTCGAAGAGGACGCTGTCGATCTCCACCGGGTAGATGTTGTAGCCTCCGGCGATGATCATGTCCTTCTTGCGGTCCACGATGGTGAGGTAGCCGTCCCCGTCGAAGAAGCCGATGTCCCCGGTGTATACCCACCCGTCCTTCAGGGTCTGGGCCGTCTCCTCCGGCTTCTTGTAGTAGCCCATCATGTTCTGGGGACCCTTGATGACGATCTCGCCCATCTCGCCTTGCGGCAGTTCCTTCTCTCCCGTCTCCAGGTCCATTATCTTTATGTCCGTGTCCGGGACAGGGATTCCCACCGTGCCCGGCTTTATCTCGCCTCCCCAGGGGGTCACGGTTGTTATGGGAGCGGTCTCGGTCTGGCCATAGACCTCGAGGATGGTGGCGCCGGTCAGCTCCTTGAGGTCGCGGATGGTGTCCGCCGCCAGGGGAGCGGCGCCGGAGAAGAAGCCCTTGACGAAGGAGAGGTCCATCTCGCGGAACTCCGGCTCGGCCAGCAGGCCCACGAAGATGGTGGGCACGCCGGGCAGGTAATCCGGCTTGTCGCGCTTGAGGATCTCGATGACGCCCTTGGGGTCGGGACGCGGGATCATGCAATGCTCCCAGGCCTGCCAGGTGAAGAAGTTCTGGACGGTGGTGAAGCCCGCGGCATGGAAGACGGGGAAGGTCCCCACCAGGGAGATGCCGCCCCGGTCGATGTCGGGAAACCAGGCCGCGAACTGCTGCACGTTGACGCTGATGTTCTTATGGCTGAGCATCACGCCCTTGCTCACGCCGGTGGTGCCGCCGGTGTAGATGATGGTGGAGAGCTCCTCCCACTCGCCCTTCTCCTCCACCGGGTCGGCGGGGTATGCCTTGATGAGGTCCTCGAAACGCAGCACCTTGTCCGTGGGCTCGATCTTCCTGTACATGGCCTTGCGCACCAGCGGGAAGAGCTGCTTCTTGGGAAAGGGGAGGTAGGCGTTGATCTGGCAGCCGATGACCTTCTCCACCTTGGTCTCGGGCATGATCTTCTCGATACGCGGCACCAGCAGGGTGAGGGTGATGGCGATCACCGAGTCGGAGTCGTCCAATTGGTACTGCAGTTCCCGTTCGGTGTACAGGGGGTTGTTGAGCACCGCCACCGCCCCGATGCGGAAGACGGCCATGTTGGCGATGATCATCTGGGGGATGTTGGGCATGATGGTGGCAACCTTGTCCCCCTCCTTGATCCCCAGGTCAATAAGGGCCCTGGCGAAGCGGTTGACCATCTCGTCGAGCTTGCTGTAGGTGATCCTGGCGCCCATGTAGTTGAGGGCCACCTGGTCGGGGAAATCCTTCGCCGATCTCGCCAGACCCTGCGACACGGTCATCTTCTCGTAATCGATGCTCCATGGGACTCCATCCGCATACGATTTGTGCCATAGCCTCTCTTCCACGGCCTTTACCTCCTGTCCATGTCAGCGATGGCCTTTGCGCGGTATGCGCAGGACCCGGCAGAATAACCGAAACCAGGACCCGGCTGGAATTATACGTGGATATATTTCTACGAACCCTCCAGTCTCTTTATATATGAAGGTGAACCTTTACTTCAAGTCGTTTTTCCCACCCCGGGGTCAGATCGGGTATGCTGTCGAAATCACGCCGGAAATACCGCGTTATATGAGCCTGTTGCATAAACCTCGTACGAATCCCGCTCTCCCAAAATTGCGGCAAAATAGGCATCGTAATGGAGGGCGAACCGTCAATAACGGGCCATTTCGGTGAATATGTGGAGAGCGATATGTCTGGCGCGGGGTTCGTGCGACAGCCTCATATATAAAGGTAAATAATATCGAGATATTGAAGAAACGGAT
>CAZQFX010000023.1:7496-24922 GCA_964592775.1 uncultured Actinomycetota bacterium | reverse complement strand
CAATCCCTTATCTTGGAGAGCGATGGCTTTGCCGTCAAAGAGCGGAAGCCTTATCGAATTTACAGAACTTTGGGGGCACAGCCCCATGCCGCCATCTCGCCGCTGCACGGCCGCCATATTGCCATATACTATTCTTTGTTATATATATTTGTAGAAGGACGGTGTAGCGGGTAACACACCAGCAACAACACCGGCAGCAAGAAACGGGCATATGAGATTGCGTCGATCATCGGCTTCCTTTTCCGTCCACTTTGCCTTTTCCGTCCGCCGCTTTTTATATGTGGACCATCGAGAGGGGTGTGGAGAGATGTTCACGAGAGGACGGCAAACAGGGTGCGGCGTCAAGATGGCCGCAAACGCGAGAAGGCCCGCGGCATGGTTTTTTCTATGCCTGGGGATAACTGCGATCCTCCTGGCCTCGACCGCGCCCCTGGCGGTGATGGCGGGACCGCCCAGGGCCGGGGATATCCATGCGGCGCCGCTCGCCGCGAAATCCATCGGGGAGCGATTCGGAGTGGCCTCCAGCCATATCAAGCTCTACGACGCCTCCACCATGGAGGCGGAACTCGACGCCGTGAGTGCGGCGGGCATGGGATGGGTGCGCTGCGACTTCGCCTGGTTCGACCTGGAAACGACGCGGGGGCAGTGGAACTTCACGGGGGTGGACCGGGTGGTACGGGAGGCGCAGGAACGCGGGATAAAGGTGCTGGGGATCCTTGGCACGTCGCCTCCCTGGGCCAACGGCGGCAAAGAGTGGAACTTCCCTCCCACCGACACCGCCGCCTGGAGGAATTACGTGCGCACCGTGGCCGCGCGTTACAGGGGGAAGGTTGCGGCCTGGGAGATATGGAACGAGCAGAACATCCACGCCTTCTGGCAGCCCGAGCCCGACGCCGCGCAGTACATGGTCCTCCTGGCGGCGGCCTCCCGGGAGATCAGGGCCGCCGATCCGGGGGCCAAGATCGTCATGGGGGGAGTGGCCGGCCTCGGCTCCGGCTACCTGCACGCATGCCTCGGCGCGGGCGCGGCCGACTACATCGACGCTATCGCCTACCACCCCTATGCCGAGACCATCGGGGTGAAAGGCCAGCCTAAGGAGGACCTGCTCAAGCCCAAGGAGAGCCTGTGCCGGTTGATAGTCGCGTTCGTCCATAACCTGGTGGCGCAGCATACCGCCAAGGACCTCGAGATATGGCTAACCGAGGTGGGGTGGACCACCTGCGCCGAGACCCCTCCGGGAGTCGACGCGAACACGCAGGCTTCCTATCTGCTGCGCACCATGATCAATTACGCCAGTACCGACGTGGAGCGCGTCATCTGGTACAACCTCAGGGATACCATGCTCAACGACTGGGACCGCTACGGCCTGCTGGAGCACGACTACGATCCCAGGCCTTCATACCGCTACTACTCCACCTTCTGCGACGTCTTCGGCCCCGCGGTGGCCAAGGACGAGAGCACCGTTTCTTTTGCCTGCACGAGGCCGGCGACCCTGGAAGCCCACGTTTTCAGGCTTCCGGACGGCAGCCTCGCCCTCGCGGCCTGGAAATCCGATGACCTGGACGATTCGCTCACCTTCAGCGTGAACGATGCCTCGTACCGCAATCCGGTGTCCATCGACCCCCTCACCGGAGCGGCACAGCCCACCCCGGGGGTGACCCGAGACGCCTCGGGAAAGCCGACGGTGACCGGCATGGCCATCGGCAAGACGCCGGTGATGATCAGGCTTGACAAGGTCGCCGTCTCCTCCATAACCCCCAACCAGGCCTACCAGCTGACCATCGCCATGGCCATCGACGATCTCGCCGGATCCGGCTTCCAGCCCGGGGCCGCGGTGCGCCTGGAGATGGACGGCAAGATCATCCAGGCATACGGGGTGAACGTGGTCTCGCCCGCCCGCACAACCTGCATCTTCGGGTTCTTCGGGGCGGAGCCCGGCGTATACGACGTGGTGGTGGCCAACCCCGACGGCTCCCGGGCCAGGTTGGATGACGGCTTCAGGGTCATCTCCCCGTGCGGTGCTGGCGGTGGCACCGCCCTGCTGGCCCTCGGACTGACGCTGGGCCTGATATCGGCGGCGGGCACTCTTCGCCTCAGGAGATCGAGGCGCGGGAAACGGGGTTGAGCCGCTGGTCCGCAGAGGGTTCGCATCCCGCTCTTGCCGTCCGTACCTCCGGGGAGGGAACGGGAAAACGGCGGATGCGGGGTTTCCGCTCCAACCCTTCTCGGGGATGAATCACGGATGGCTATTCAGGTACTTCCCAACAAGCGAGGGCGGCAAGGAAGATCAACGCTTCCATAACAAGAACAAGCAGTTTACTTCAGGTAGGGACGGTCCAAGATTATAATTAGGTGGAAACGGCCGCACGGGGAGGGAAACCTACGGCGCCCGTTATGGCAGCTTTGTTACTTTTCTCGGCGAAAGGGGTAGACATGGGCAAGAGAGTGCTCCGGACAAAGCTCTGCGACATGCTGGGTATCGAATATCCCATCCTCAGCGCGGGCATGGGGCCCAACCTCCTGGGCGAGGAGACGGGAGCGCCGGTGGACCTGGTGGTGGCGGTCTCCGAGGCCGGCGGCCTGGGCGTGCTGGGGGCCAGCGGTTATTCCATCGACGAGATGCGAGACGCCATCCACGAGATAAGGTCGCGCACCGGCAAGCCCTTCGGGGTGGACCTCCTGCTGCCCAAGAGCCTGACCGATATACCGGACACGGGAGCCGCGGGGGAGGTGCCCCTGGACGAGCTGTTGAAGAGCCTTCCCCAGGCCCACCAGGACTTCGTCGCCAAGGTGAAGGCGGACATGGGCCTGCCGGACGTGGAGATCATGGTGAAACTGAACTCCACCACCTCGATGCCACACGAGGCGGTCAAGGTATGCATCGAGGAGAAGATCCCCCTCTTCGCGGCCGGCCTGGGCAACCCCGGCTTCATGGTGGAGGACGCGCGCGCCGCCGGGATCAAGGTGCTGGCCATCACCGGCAACATCAAGAACGCCAAGCGCATGGCCGACTCGGGTATCGACCTGCTGGTGGCCCAGGGTCACGAGGCGGGAGGGCATACGGGAAGGATAGGCACCATGGCGCTGGTGCCCGGGTGCATCGACGCCGCTCACCCCGTGCCCGTGCTGGCGGCCGGCGGCATCGGGGACGGCCGCGGTCTCGCGGCGGCCCTGGCCATGGGGTGCGTCGGCGTATGGGTGGGCACGCGCTTCCTCGCCACCACCGAGGGAGGCGCTCCCGCGGTCATCAAGCAGCACATCGTGGAGGCCACCGATGAATCCACCAAGGTGAGCACCATGTTCACCGGCAAGACCCTGCGCTCCATCCAGAGCCAGTTCATGACGCTGTGGGAGGAGTCGGGGCTGCAGCCCCTGCCCTTCCCCCTGCAGATGCTCATCGCCTCGGCCCTGTTGGGTGCCTTTATCAAGGACAACCGCGACGAATACATCGGCGGCTTCGCGGGGCAGGTATCGGGGATAATCAAGGAGATAAAGCCGGCGGCCGAGGTGCTGGAGGATATGGTCGAGGAGGCGGCGGACATTTTCACCAGGAAGCTCCCCGGGAGCGTGACCGTGGAATAAACCCGGCTCATCGGTTGGCTGTTCCGAAAATAGCCTTTGCGGCACCATATCTTGTTTCCCATTCATGGCGCGAAGCTGTTTTCATCCTTTGCTGGTGCCGCGACCTTGCGGCATGAGGGACTAACCGGGTATCGTGGCCGTCCGCCTGACGCCTGGAAGGGCCGCCTCCGGCAACCGCAAGGCGCGGCGGGCGCCAGGATAAGTGGAGTCCTTATCCGGGATTTTCTCCGGGAAGTGCGGACGGCAAGAAGGAAGAAGCATGGACGCGGGGTTGACCATCTTCCCTCATTCCTCGCGGGCGAGCGAGACGTCGAGGGCGTCTTCGCCCTCGGTGAGGTCCTCGATGCCGAAGGGGCGGCCCTCGAACACCTCGACCATCCCCCAGACCCTGCCGGACAGGATGGGCGCCGAATAAGGGTTTGCGACTCTCAGCCTGTAGCCCTTCTCCCAGTGGAGCAGCCTGGCCGGGCGGCCCCAACTGCGCAGCGGAAACTTCATCAGCTCGGCGTCCATGGAGGTAGCCTCCTCGAGGCCCGCGTAGTATTCGTGCGCGTAATCACGGGAAATCTCCGTGATCATGCCGTCGATCTCCTCTCCGAGCTCCTCGCGCAGCACGCGCACCACCGCCGCGATGCCGTTGGTGTTGTGCAGGATGAACCGCTTGCCGCTGTTCCTTTCCATGATGAGCGCGTTGTCCGCGTCCCAGTCGAACTGTCTTGACACCTCCAGGGGGACGCCGCATTCCGGACAGTGACGGTACTGGAGGTCACCTTCTTCCACGAAGGGGATCCCCATCTCCACCTCCTGTTCGATGCGCACCTCGAGCTCCGGCTCGCCCTCTATCGCCGCCACCACGATGTAAGTCCGGCCGCCTTCCTCCCGGCAGCGGGGCTCCCCCCTTCTCTTCTCCACGGCCTCGAAGACCCCCGCCCAGTCGCCCATGCTCATGGGCTTGCTGTAGGTATTGGCGGTCTCGAACACGATGTGCTCCCCTTCCCGGTATTCCGCGATGGACGCCAACCCCAGTCCCCAGTAGGAGCAGAACCGCGCGATCATCTTGTAGACCGCCATGGGAGAGGCATCCCTTCCTATCGCCTCCAGGTTACGCACCAGGGAATCCGCGTAGCGCTTGCCGTCCTTGCGCTTTCCCTCCACCACCAGGCGCGTGACGTCGAAACCGATGCGTTCGGAAAGGGCGGGAAAAAGGGCGTTCAGCTCGTCGATATCGTACAGGGTCCCCCGGATATGGGGGGGATAGCTGGCGGTGATGACGCCGTTCGCATGCCAGATATTGCCCTTCCCGATGCTCGTGGGAAGTCCGCAGTTGGAGCAGAGCCCCTTCTTCTCCACCATCATACCCGCTCCCCGGTCCTGCAAGCGGTGAGCACGCCGGTCATAAGCTTTTTCCAGCCCACCGGAATAAATTCCTTCTTTTTTCACCTGCCCCATGATAGGACCAGGTACCCCAACGCATGGCCGTCCGATATTGCTGAAGTCTACCCCGCACGCAACGCTCTCAAACATGCCCGAGAGCCCGGCAGGCGTACCGTGCCCGATGTTAAAGACCCGCCTTCCGACCCCACTGCCTGCGCTTTTCGCGGGAGAACCTGTCTTCTTCGGCTAGTGCCAGCGAGCCCACGGAATCCCTCTCGCCTGCATGCCGAGATCTGCAACCGAGATCTGCAACTTCGCCGTCTACGAAGAGAGAACTCGTCGTGGAGGACGTCCATGATGTGCAGGACGATATCCAGGCCCAGCAGGTCGGTCTCCTCCGCCCAGCCCTACTCGGTGGTGGCGTTCATCCTCGCCAGTGCCGCCTGCTTGTCCTCGGCGGAGATCACTCCCATCCCTGTCGCCTTGTCCAACCCTGCGCAATATCGCCTCTACGGCCGCTTCCATGGATCGGAGATATCATCCGTTGAGCTTCCGGTACCCCAGGGCATGCTCGGCCTGCATCATCTTGTGTATCTCGGTGGTGCCCTCGTAGAGGAGGGGGGCGCGGGCATTACGGAAGAGCCTCTCCACCGGGTATTCGGCCGAGTAGCCGTAGGCCCCGTGTATCTGTAACGCCATGTGGGCGGCCTGGAAGGAGCACTCCGTGGCGTGCCACTTGGCCAGGGAGGTCTCGCGGGTGTTCCTTACACCCTTGTCCTTCAGCCAGGCGGCCTGCAGCACCAGCAGGCGCGAGGTCTCGAGCCCCCTGACCATCTCCGCGATCATGTCCTGCACGAACTGGTAGCGCCCGATGGGCTGGCCGAAGGTCGTCCTTTCGTTGGCATACCTGACCGAGGCATCCAGGGCAGCCCGGATGGTGCCCAGCGCCCCCGCCGCAACCGTGAAGCGTCCCATGTCCAGGGCGTACATGGCGATCTTGAATCCCTCCCCCTCCCCGCCCAGGCGGTTCTCCTCCGGGACCTCCACGTCGGAGAGGAATATCTCGCCCGTGGAGCCGGCCCATACCCCCAGCTTGTGCTCTATGTCCCTGGTCTCTATGCCCGGCATGGAGCGGCCGAGCAGGAAGGCCGAGATGCCGCGGTGTCCGGCCTCGCGGTCCGTCTTGGCGAAGACCAGGAAATGCTCGGCGGCGCTGGCGTAGGAGATCCATTCCTTTTGGCCGTTGAGCACGTAGATGTCTCCGTCGCGGCGGGCGGTGCACTCCATGGCCGCCACGTCCGAGCCCGCGTTGGGCTCGGTGAGCCCGAAACAGGCTATCTTCGCGCCCTTCGCCTGGGGGACGAGATACTTCTTCTTCTGCTCCTCGTTCCCGAACGCGAGCAAGGTCAGGGAGTTGAGGGCGAGGTGGACGGAGAGAAGGGTGCGGAAGCCCCCATCGCCCCTCTCGATCTCCTCGCAGATGAGGGCGGTGGAGATGAAGTCCAGGCCCTGCCCGCCGTACTCCTCCGGAATCGCGGCGCCCAGCATGCCCTGTTCCGCCATGCCGCCGATGATGCCCATATCCAGGGTGTGCGAGCGGTCGAGCTCCGCTATCCTCGGTATGATCTCGCGATCCACGAACTCCGCCGTCGAGGCCTGAACCAACCTCTGTTCCGGCGTGAGCTCGAAGCCGACCCCGCCGTGTTTATCGGCCGGCGACATGACTGCCTCCCTTCCGTCCGCCCTACATGGTTCTTCCGCGAGAAGCCTGGGTTGCTAAATCGATTGGGGTCATGCCAAATCGATTGGGGTCTTGAATCCCGTAATTTTGCCCCATGAGAGCCTGTTGCATAAACCTCGTACGAATCTCGCTCTCCCAAAATCGCGGCAAAATAGGCCTCATAATGGAGGGCGAACTGTCAATAATGGCCCATTTCGGTGAATATGTGGAGAGCGATATGTCTGACGCAGGGTTTAGACGCAGGGTTTGTGCGACAGCCTCATGATTCTTCTGTAATGCACCTTTTTTCCAAAATTCAAGATTCAAGACCTGCCCCTTTTGTCTTCCTCCCCGCGCTTCTCGCGGAAGAACCGCCTACATTATCTCCTCGAAGAGGTCTTCCTTTGCCAGCAGCGCCTCCAGCCCGGTTCCGCACTCCTCGCTGCAGACCATGAAGATAAGGTCCCAGCCCTCCAGCCTGGCCTGCGAACCGTCGGCGGTCACCATGCACTCGATCTCCCTGCCCTGGATCGGCAGGTGCACGTTCATCGTCCTGCCCACCGCGCCCGGGTATTCCAACCCCGGCTTCAGCTTCACGCCCAGGCTGTAGACGTCGCGGCCCGGGCGCAGCTTCTTCTCGCAGAACGCGCACCTGTATACCTGTTCGCTCATGTCTATCCGCCTCTCCTCACGCGCGGCCGGCGCTTCCATCCCACCCGATTATCATACCCGAAAGCGGGCAGGGCAGTCGCTCTGCCGGGCGGCCTCACGCCCCGTACATTGGTCCCCGGCCGGACGCCCTTGTATGATAGAGGCCGGGAAGAAGTACCTTCGTCTCACCGTGAGGGAGGGATTCGCATGCATTCCGGGGAAGCCCTGCGAGAAGTGGACCAGGTCGAGATACTCACGCTTTCCGACAACTACAGCGACCTGCTTTCCATGGATTCCAACGAGAGGATGCTGCGGGCCATGCCCGTCAAGGACCTGGAGGTCAAGGGATGCATCCTCGCCGAGCACGGCTTCTCCGCCCTGGTGAAGACCACCTCCGGGGAGGAGGCACACGAGGCGTTCTTCGACTTCGGTTTCTCCGATGTGGCCGTCCCTTTCAACCTGGGGATGCTGAACGTCGATCTCTCCGGCGTGGAGGCGGCCGTTCTCTCCCACGGCCATATGGACCATTTCGGCTCCCTCGTCCCGGTGATGGAATCCGCCCCTGAAAAACCCCTTCCTCTATACGTGCATCCCTCCGCCTTCAAGCGCAACCGCTACCTCAAGGTGGGCGAGATGAAGATCAAGTTCCCGCCTCCCGACCGCGACGCCTGGGAGCGGGCAGGCGCGAACATCGCGGAAAGCGCCGGACCGGTTCTACTGGCGGAGGATACCATCCTCTTCCTGGGGGAGATCGAGCGGCTGACCGATTTCGAGAAGGGCATGCCCAACACCTACTACGAGGACGACGAGGGGGAACACTGGGACCCCATCGAGGAGGACACGGGCATCGTCATGAACCTGCGCGGCAAGGGACTGGTGGTGCTCTCCGGCTGTTCCCATTCCGGCATCGTGAACACCGTGGCCCATGCGAAGAAACTCACCGGGGTGGACGAGGTGCACGTGGTCATGGGCGGTTTCCACCTCACCGGCCCCGCCTTCGAGCCCATCATCGACCGGACCATCGAGGGCCTGCGCGCCTTGGACCCGGACTACGTCGTGCCCACCCATTGCACCGGGCGCAGGGCGGTCATGGCCTTCGGGGAAGCCATGCCCGAGCGGTTCATCCTCAACATGGCCGGCACCCGTCTCATCTTCCGCGCCTGAACGGCGAATGGGGTGATTTCCCGCCGGGAGTATAGTGGTCTGCGGGATAACGTCCGGGACCGTCACTCCCGGCCCAGCCCATGAGGTCCGCGTTCTCGCCCTTTCGCCGCGGCATCGTGCCGCGTTCCATCAGAAGATGTTGAAGCCCTTGACGTCCTTGACGCGTTCCACTATCGGGGGCAGCATCTCGCCCGTCTTGCCGACGATGCCCACGTCCACCAGGTCGGGGAAACAGCAGCCGGTCGCGTTGATCTCGATGATCCTGG
Organism: uncultured Actinomycetota bacterium; assembly: GCA_964592775.1. Classification (GTDB taxonomy): domain Bacteria; phylum Actinomycetota; class Geothermincolia; order Geothermincolales; family RBG-13-55-18; genus SURF-21. The sequence goes on along the minus strand of CAZQFX010000023.1, from coordinate 16,165 downwards.
CGCCGGTCTTCTTGGCGTGTTCCGGGATATAGGCGGCGGGGTAGACCATCCCCGAGGTCCCCAGGATGAGCAGCGCGTCCGCGTCCCTGGCCTCGCCCATGGCCTCGCCCATGTCCTGCACCGGCTCCCCGAAGCCCACCACGTCCAGCCTGCAAGCGCCGCCGCACGGGCACTTCGATACCAGCTTGATGATGCACGGCAGGTCCCCCTTCATCATCAGCCCGACGAGTTCCTTTCCCATGGCGAAGAGCTCCTCGCGCCCGAGCTGTATCTTCCTCCCGCACGCCAGGCAGGCGAGGCGGAAGAGATTGCCGTGCACTTCGATCACCCTCGTATTGCCGCCTTCGCGGTGCAGGTTGTCGATGTTCTGGGTGATGACCGACCGAAGGATCCCCATCCTCTCCAGTTCCCCCAGCGCGTAATGCCCCGGGTTGGGCCGTGCTTTCTCTAGGACCGCGATCATCTCCGCCACGAAATCTATCGCCGCCTGGGGTATGCTGGCTCCGCTGAATATGGAGGTGAAGATGTCTCCCCCGCCCAGCTCCAGGGGGTCGAAGCGGTCCCATAGCCCACCCGGGTCGCGAAAGGTGGGGATTCCGCTCTCCGCCGACACCCCCGCGCCTGAAAAGGCCGCCAGCCTCCTGGATTTACCTATGATCGAGGCGGCTTCCTTGATAAGATCTTCCACGCTCACCGCGATCACCCCCTGGAATTCGATAAAGAATTACTTATATAGCGATATCGCTATGGATATGATAACACGCCTATAGTAGCAACTCGCCATGCGGGGCGTGTGCCATGCGGGACGGCAGCGCGCTTCCCCGCACAGATGATCCACTCACGGCATCCGGCGGTGCCGGGCCCGCCGCCTCGCAGCACGATGCCGTATTCCCTACCGGCGAGCCTGGCGAAGAAACCGGGGGGGAGCACTCGCTTATTCCCGAACGAGAGCCGGACAGACGGGAAAGGAGCGATCTCTCCCGTCCGCCGCTTTCCTCGCAACCTTCCCCCGCTGTAATATATATACGGCCATGGATGCCCTTGCATATCCGGAAGGAGGGGAGATGCTGGAAGTAAGAAAGGCCGCGGGCGAAGACGAGGAGAAGATCTTCAAGCTCATCCGGGAGCTTGCGGACACCGTGGGCTTTGCCGAGCAGGCGCCCCTCATCGATATAGGGATCTGGTCAAAGACCCTCAGGAAGATGCTGGCCTCGCCTGATTGGGTATTCCTCATGGCCTTCGAGGAAGGTGAGGCCGTGGGCCTGGCGCTCTTTTTCGTGAGGCCGACCCTCACTACCGGTATGAACCGAGCCACCATCACCGAGATGATCGTCACCGATAGTGCCCGGGGGAAAGGGGTGGGGCGCAGGCTGATAGAGGAAGCGAAAAAGCAGGCTCTCAAGATGGGGTGCTCCATCCTCGCGGTCTCCACCGAACTGGATAACGCGGGAGCGACGGGATTCTACAAGAAGATGGGGTTTAACCAGGAGCGTACCTACTTCGAGGCGCAGCTCTGAACCGGCCTGTGCCGAAAGGACGGACCATCCGCCGCATGCGTGGATCGCCGGGCTGCCGGCGGCATCGGTGCCGTACGGCTGGAGGTGGAGGCGGAAAAGCCCGCGTGAAATAGGTGAAGCGCCGTGATCGGCGGCGCTTCGGCAGGATCTATATGGTTCTCACCCTATCGGGGGTTTCGAGGCCTTTGAATGATTAAGATGATGGATGAATGCAAAGGTATGATATCCGGACCTCAATATACCCCGCTGCTTACAAGTCCCGGCTCCTCCCTCTTCCACCAGCGGCTCTTGCCACTACCGTTATACGGACGCACGCCGAACTTCTGGCCCTTGGGCGTGATCTGCATGGATGAGAGGCCGCTGAACTGCTCCACCATGTACAGGTAGTCGTCTGCCGGCATCGTCTCCAGTTGGTCGATCCTGTTCAAGGCATGGAGGGCACAGGCTTTCATGGGAGTATCCAGGAGGAAATTGGCCGCGGCCTCCCAGCCTATCCTTTCAGCTTCCAGCTTCTGGTAGATCTCCACCAGCATGTCCGAGAAGATGTAGAACAGGGCCTGTTCCTTTATCTTCTGCTCGTACATGGCCGTGTACTCCGGCGTGAAGTCCCCGAAGGGGGTATCGAACAGCTTGAAGATCCGCTCCGGGATCTTGATGCCCTTCTCGGCCAGGTGCTGTTCCAGCCTCTTTACGAAGAAGCTCTTGTATTTTCCCGCAACCCGTTCGCACTTCTTGACCGCTTCTTCGATCGTCTCCACTTCCTCACCTCCTTTAGATGAAATAGAGTACATAGATTGCCGCGACTACGAGTAAGCTCACCAGGTAAAGGAATGCCTCGCTTTCTACCATGTCCCTCATCCTGAACATCCCGCATCACCCCTTCCTCTCGTCTCCTCGCGTCCGGATGGAGTATCCGCTTTCTTGTTTTAAGCCTAATACGCGCCATACAAATCGCCTAGATTTTTCTGGGAAACGCCCACGGGCGCTTTAGCGGGCACGGGTTAACGGTCGTCCCTATCCCGGCAGCGGCGGTTTCGCGGCGGTGAACGGAGAAAAACCGCCGCGGACGGGAACCTGCCCGCGGCGAACGGCGAAGGCCCTGAAAGAACCGCCGTTAAACGGTCCGCTTGGGGGTCAGATCTCGAAAACCGATTTCCATGCCATATTCTTCCTGGTTATTCCATTTTCGAGACGTGACCCCCTACGCCTCGCTCATGAATGGATAGCGGTAGTCCGTGGGCGGGAGGAAGTTCTCCTTGATGCAACGGGTGGATATCCAGCGCTCCAGGTTGAGCCAGCTCCCCGCCTTGTCGTTGGTACCCGAGGCGCGCGAACCGCCGAAAGGCTGCTGGCCCACCACCGCGCCCGTGGGCTTATCGTTGATATAGAAGTTGCCCGCGGCGTGGCGCAGTGCCTTCACCGCCTTGACGACGGCGTAGCGGTCCTGGCCGAAGATGGCCCCGGTGAGGGCGTAGGGGCTGGTGGTGTTGCACAGTTCCAGCGTCTCCTCGTACTGTTTCTCGGGATACACGTAGACGGTGACCACGGGGCCGAAGATCTCCTCCACCATGAGCTTGGAGCGCGGGTCTTTCGTCTGCACCACCGTGGGCCGGATGAAGTAGCCCTCGGAGTCGTCGTAGATCCCGCCGCAGAGTATCTCCATGTTGGGATCCTCGCGCGCGAACTCGATGTAGCCGGCGATCTTGTCGAAGGAATCCTTGGCGATGACCGCGTTGACGAAGTTGGAGAAGTCGCACACGTCTCCCACCTTGATGGTGGCTATCTCGTCCAGCATCCGCTCCTTCACCCCTGGCCAGATGCTGTCGGGTACGTACACGCGGCTGGGGGCGGAACATTTCTGCCCCTGGTACTCGAAACCCCCGCGCACGATGGCCGCCACCAGTGCGCCGATGTCCGAGGAAGCGTGGGCGAAGATGAAGTCCTTGCCTCCCGTCTCCCCCACGATGCGCGGGTAGGAGAAATATTTGCGGATATCGGAACCGATGGACAGCCAGATGGTCGAGAAGATGTAGGTGGAGCCGGTGAAGTGCACCCCACCCAGGTCGAGGTGGTTGAGGGCGGGCGGCGCCACAACCGGACCCGGGCCTGGCACCATGTTTATCACGCCCTCGGGCATCCCCGCCTCCTCGAGGATCTTCATGATGTAGTAGGCGGGCAGCACCGCGTCCGAGGAGGGCTTCCATACCACGGCGTTGCCCATGAGAGCCGGCGCCGTGGGCAGGTTCCCGGCGATGGAGGTGAAGTTGAAGGGGGTGATGGCCAGGACGAACCCCTCCAGCGGGCGGTGCTCCATATAATTCAGTACGCCGTGGGTGGAGATGGGCTGGTCGTCGTAGATCTGGGTCATGAAATAGGGGTTGAAACGCCAGAAGTCGATGAGCTCGCAGGCGGAATCGATCTCCGACTGGTGGCAGGTCTTGCTCATACTGAGCATGGTGGCGGCATTGAGGGTCTGGCGGTATTTGCCCGAGAGCAGCTCCGCCGCCTTGAGCAGCACCGTCGCCCGCGACGACCACTCGATCTCGCTCCACGCCCGCTTGGCCTCGTTGGCGGCGTCGATAGCCATCTCCGCCTCCCTGGGGCCGGCGCGGTGGTAGGAACCGAGCACCTGGGAGAGGTTGTGCGGGCAGCGCATCTCCACCAGGTCGCCGCTCGCCACCTCGCGGCCCCCGATGATGCAGGGCACCTCCACCGGATTGTCCAGCATGTCCTGCAAGGCGGCCTTCAGCTCGGCCTTCTCCCTGCTGCCGGGCGTATAGCCGAAAACCGGCTCATTCTCCGGCTTGCGGATATGGAATATACCGTTGAACATGGGTCGCTCCTCCTCTTCTCCATGTCATGTCCCAAACCAACACTCCGCTATGATACATCAACAGGGAGTCGAGATAAAAACCAATAGTGCCACCACCCGGATTTTCCTTTCACGGCGCCGATCGATGGGGGACAGAGGGGGGCTCGCCTGAACCGCGGTCCCCTGCGGCTTACCAACCCTTCAGGCTCTCGGCATAGATATGCGTCGAGGGACTGGTCATCGTGGGATCGGTGAGCACGTTCACGCAGGCGGGCTTGCCCGATCCCAGCGCCCGCTCGATGGCCGGGGCTATCTCCTCGTCCCTGGTGACGAGTTCCCCGTGGCCGCCCAGGGCCTCGACCATGCGCTCGTAATGCACGACCCCGAGCTCGGTCCCGCATACGCGGTCCATGGCGTAGCACAGCTCCTGGGAATGCTCCATTCCAGTCATGCGGCGATATCTAACCTGCCTTAATGCTCCGCCGGAGGCATCCGCCCGTGTCTCGCGATGATCCGTTCCGGTCGTGCGGCGACAGCGAACGCGCCTTTAATCTCCGCCGGAGGCATCCGCTATATCGAGATCGATCCATACCCTGAAATATTCTCATCCACACCATGCATGACCTTGCCGCAATCCTCATCCCGCCAAGTCATCCTCCGGCGATGGCATCCCAACCTATAAGGCCTGCACGAGGATGACCACGCCCACGAGGATCATCACCGCGGTGAAGAGCAGCCTGATGCTGCGGGATTCCATGCGCTCGCTCATGTAGCGGGCGCCCACCTGCGAGCCCAGAAGGCTGGCCAGGGTAACGGCCAGCAGGACCGTCCAACTCACGGTCATGTCGAAGGCGTGCACCCCGAAGGCGGCGAGGCATCCCGCCGCGACGATCACCGGCGCGGTGCCCGCGGCCTCCCGTGCGTCGATACCCAGAAGCACCAGCAGGGCCATAGTGAAGGGCCCTCCGTCGCGGGCGATGAAGCCGATGAGAAAACCTATCCCGAAACCCACGACAATGCCAATGGCCAGTTCCCTGCGGCGGGACAGCTCCCCGCCCACCATACTGCGGCCCCGCAGCACCAGCAGCCCCACCGCGATGTTCACCGCCGCGAAGACGATCATCAGCGCGGTGGAGGAGGTGGGCCTAGCCAGCAGGGCTCCCATGGGGCTGCCCGCCAGCACCGCGATAGCGAAGGGCCAGGCCGTGGAGAGGCGCACCAGCCCGCGGCGCCAGTACAGCCCCCCAGCGGAGAAACAGGTGACGGCCGCGGCGAGGAGGCCCACGGGGATGGCTCCGGTCTTGAAGTCGAGGCCGAGCCAGAAGAGGATGGGCACCAGTATCTGGGAGCCGCCCGCTCCCATCATGGAGAAGACGAAGGACACCGCCAAGGCCGCCAAGGCGATGGTGAATACCCGCATCGCATCCCGCCTCGCTCCCGCTCCCCTTTACCCCTCCAGCTCTTTCCTGATCTGCCGCACTCCTCCCAGGAAGATGTTCCTCGCGATGAGGCTTCTCTCCTTCGCGGCCAGTTCCTCGAGGAGGACGGCCTTGAGCTCCAGCGCTTCCGCGCGCGGCTCGGCGCCCGCGTCGAGCACGAAATCCACCATGTGCAGCACCATCTGCGTATCTCCCGCATGCGCGAGTTCGCGCGCCCTGGCAAGGACCCTCTCGGGCCCGCCCGCCAGCTCCAGCACGTGCCCCGCTATCTCCCCGCTGCCCGCGGGGAAGAGCCGCGAGGGGTTGCCGCCGTACCATCCGTGGTACTGGCGCAGCAGCGCCTGGACCACGAAATAGGGGTGGCCGTAGATGGGCGCCAGGTAGGGGCTGGCGGCGAACTCCTCCGGCCACTCGAAGGACCGCAGGACCTCTTCCTGCCACTTGCCCCCGTTGAGCATCCCCACCACCTGATTGTCGAGGAACCTCAGGGCTTTCGCCACCGTGATGCACGCATCCTCAACGAGGGCGGCTCCTCTGATCGCAGCGCCGTGCCCCGGCAGCATCGACTCGGGCGAGAGCGAGGCCATGTCCTCCAGTGCCTGCGCCCACTCCAGGGCGTAGCGCTGCACCTTGAAGGGATTGCCGACGTTGGGGCAGGACCACACCCAGAAGTCGGACGCGCAGACGGTCTTACGCTCGGGTATCCACATCCAGACATGGTCGTCCGTCTCGCCTCGGGCATGCTTCAGCACGAACGTGATATCGCCCAGGCTGAAGTACATCTCGTCGCGGAAGACCTCGTCGGGATGGATATAATCCCACGGAAATGCCGGTATGCCCTCGGGGATGCCGAATTGGATGCGGTTGATATGCTCGTGGTAGGGGAGCATCCTCTGGTAGCGGTTGAACCTTTCGGGAAGGTTCTCGTGCGCAACGATAACCGGCTTGGGGTAGCCGCGCTCCTCGGCGTCCTCCAGCACAGCCCTGGCGCCGAAGGCGTGGTCGGCGTGACCATGGCCGTAGATGATGTAGCGCACCGGCAGGTCGGTCACGGCCCTCAGCTCCTGCACGATGCGGGGCCCGTCGATGGGCAGTCCCACGTCGAAGAGGACCACCCCTTCGCCGGTCTCGACCATGCAGATATTGGCGAACAACTGCAGCATGTACAGGCCGTCCCCGCATCTCTGCATACCGCCCTCCCCGGAGAAGAGCTCCTGGCTTCCCAAAGACGTGTCCCCGCCCATCTCTTTACCTTCCGCTCCCATTGAGGGCCAGCCCGTTCGGCTGCCCGGCCCGCCGTTGACGGCCGCCCTGCCCCGGTCGTGGATATGATGATTCAATTATAGGTGAACGCCGTTCCGGCGACAGGGGGTGGAGCTGGAGTGCTTTCTTGATCTCACGCTGTTCGAGGCCGACGGGCCCGCCGCTGCGCCCGTTCCCAACCGCCGTCCTATCCCGGTCGTGGATATAGTGCTTCAATAATACGTGAACGGTGCTCGTACAAAAGGAGTGGTGAAGAGGAAGGGAGCGCCATTGAGAGTCCTCTTGATCAGCGAGAACGGGTGCCGGGAGAACCTCATACCCTTCCCCCTGGGCATCGCCTCGGTAGCCGCGGCGGCGAAGCAGGGGGGCCACGAGATATCGTGCCTGGACCTCATGTTCGCGGATGACCCCGTCGCGGATACCATCGAGCGCGTGCGTTCCTTCGCGCCCGATTGCGTAGGCCTGTCCCTGCGCAACATCGACAACCAGGACAAGCATAGCAGCGAGTTTTACGTGCCCGCGGCGAAAGAGATCGCCGACGCGGTGAGGTCGGAGACGGGTTCGCCCATCGTGCTGGGCGGAGCGGGATGTTTCGGCATGAGCATAGGCAACGAGAGCGGATCCGAGGACATCCTCGTGTCTCTGAGGAAAGGCTTCACGCGCGAGGAGGTCATCGCTGCTGTAAGTGGCGCCAAGGGGTTGGGCTTCCGCATCAACTGCTTTCTCCTCCTGGGCGGACCGGGAGAGAACGAGGAGACGGTCAAGGAGAGTGTCGGGCTCATGCTGGAGCTGGACCCGGACATGGTGGGAGTGACGGCGGGTATCAGGATCTATCCCGGCTGCGAGATGCACGATATAGCCATCCGGGAAGGGGTGGTGGAGCCCGGGCAGAACCTCCTATACCCCGCCTTCTATATCTCCCGGGATACGGAGCCCTGGCTGCACGGGCACATGCGCGATATATGCGACGCCCACGAGGGCTGGAGCCTCTGACCGCCTTCCGGTTGAGCCTTAGTACCCCGATCCGTAAATACGCTCGCATTCGATCGACCTCAGGGGCTTCCTCGGCGCCGCCGGCGCCCTGGGGTTGCTGTACACGGGAACCAAGGTCATCGACTCCATCCAGGTCTGGCTGAGCGCCATGTGGGGAGCGGAGAAGCCCCGCTACCTCAGGAGAAAGGGCAAGAGCCTCGTGTCCCTGGCGGTCCTCGGGCTGATGGGCGGGCTGGGCGTAGGTATCCATGTCGTTTTTATCCGATTAAGTGAGAATCAGCACTGGCTCAACCTCTTCGCGGGCGCATTCGTATTCGCGGTCACCACGTCGATCTTCTTCCTCGCTTTCGCTTTCCTGTTCTCATACGGAGTCGAGATGAGGCTCGGCTGGAGAAAGGTCTGGAAGGGCGCCCTTTTCGTGGCGCTCCTCACCAACCCGGTGCAGTTCCTGGTGACCTGGTATTACTCGAACATGGGCGATTTCTCCGCCATATACGGCTCGCTGGCCGGAATCGTGCTGGCAGTCATCATCATATACTACACTGGCTATATCATCTTCCTGGGAGCGGAGTTGAACCACTATCTCAGTGGAGTATCGAGATCCGGAAAGGCCGATGAAAGGCGGCCTTTCGCCCGTAACGACAA
>CAZQFX010000023.1:0-7469 GCA_964592775.1 uncultured Actinomycetota bacterium | reverse complement strand
GGGGAGCCGGCCATATGCCGCCGGGCGAGGAACAGAGGAGGGGGACCATGGCAGCCGCGGACGACTACAAGGACTACATGTACGATCTTATCGACCGGGCGGTATCGGACATCGGCCCGCGGGAATCCTGCGGCGAGGCGGAGAAACGGCTGGGCCGCCTGTACGCGGAAGAGATAGGGCCGGCGTGCGAGCGTGTCGAGGTGGAGGAATTCACCTGCAGCCCCAAGGCCTTCCTGGGTTTCTTTCCTTTTCTCGTGCTCCTCTACCTCGCCGGCGTGGTGCTTTACTACATATACCCTCCCGTCTCGGTCATCCTGGCCGCCATAGGTATCGCCGTCCTCTACTATGAAGTGGTGAGATACCGCGAATTCATCGACCCCCTCTTCCCGAAGCGCGAGGGCGAGAACGTAGCCGGCATCGTCAAGCCGCGTAGCGAGGTGAAGAAGAGGGTCATCGTCTCCGCCCATCTCGACTCCGCCTACGAGTTCAAGGTGTGGTACTGGCTGAAGGGTCTCTCCGTGCCGGCCATGGCCCTGGCCTTCCTCGCGCCCGTCCTGCTGCTCGGATCGGCGCTGGCACGTACCATCGCGGATTCTTCCGGCAGGCCCGAGAACGCCGTATATGCCGCCCTAGGCATCGCTCTGATCGCGCTGTCCCCCATCGTGGCCGTGTTCTTTTTCTTCCACACCAGGGACGTCGTGCCCGGGGCCATGGACGACATGGCCGGCGTAGCGGTGCTGGCGGGATTGGGCAGATACCTCAAGGACGCCAAGGAGGGGGATGGGTTCTACCCCGAGAACACCGAGGTGGTGCTCCTGGCGCTCTCCTCCGAGGAGGCGGGCTTGCGGGGGGCCAAGCGCTATGCAAGGCGGCACAAAGGAGAATACGGCGATGCGCCCACCCACGCCATCTTTTTAGACAATATCGCCGATGAGGATTACCTCACCGCTTTCAGGCGCGAATTATGGTGCGGCGCGAAGATGGACCCTTACCTGTTGGAACTGTCCCGGGAAGCGGCCGCCGCTTCCGGCAGGGATATCATAACCACGGTGATGGCGGTAGGCGCCACCGACGCCAGCGCCTTCGTCAGGGAGGGCATACCATCCGTATCCATCTGCTGTTACAACTCCGCCCGGCTGATGCCCAACTACCATACCCGGAACGATACCATCGAGTTCGTGCGGCCCGCATCCCTGGCGGTCGCCCTTCAGGTCGTGGTGGAGATGCTTCGGCGAATGGACGAGGGGTCGCTTGGATAGCCGCGCGCGCACCCAGAAAACATCACCACTGGCGCCCACAACCTTTGCAGCGCCGGTCCGGACCGTCTTCGCTCATCGCGCAGCCTCCCGTAAAAACATCGGCGCCCTCCGACTGCTCCAGCGATTCGGGGCCAGGCAAACCGCAGACGCTGGGGATGACGCCTTGAAAGCCGCATTCCATGCATGATAGCGCCTCTATGCGGTCAAGCCGCGGCTGCTTAGTACTGAAGTTGCTAGAGACGGGCACGTTTTCACGGATCACGGAGGTCGCACAATGAGTGGGGACCTGCAGGTAACACCGGAGTTGAGGAAGAAGGCCGCCGAGGACAACGCCGCGCCCCTCAAGCGTCTCGGCTTGAACCCCGATGTGGTCGAGGTGTGGGAGGACGGCTACCGCACCGCGAAGGAACCGTACGCCTTCGAGTGGTGGTACTTCGACGCGGAACTGGAACTCACGGTGGACCTCGCGGGCGTGAAAGCGAAGGAGAGCGGGAGGGTCATCTTCGATAAGATGATGTTCCACTGACCAGCCCCCTATTACTGAAACGCGGGTAAGAACGGGACCGGCGAGGTCGTCGTATCAGTCATGCTTCCGGGAGAAGCTCCCGCTGACATCACGCAGCCAGCCGGGCAGTACGGCGGCGATGTCGCGCGCCACCATCCCCCAGAAGGTGGGTGAATAGAGCACCGTGCTCGCCTCTTTCCCGGAGAAGGTGCAGGTGTAGTAATCCACCACGTTCCTCTTCCCGGGCGGCTTCCGCCGCGTCGACATGGCGAAGAAGAAGTTGGGCTGCACGCCGTCGTTCTGCAGGCAGTAGGTCTTTCCGACCACGTAGAGGGGGAAGAACTGCGCCGTCCTTATCCTGCGGCCATAGCCCCCGAAGGAGAAATCCCCTTTATCCAGGGCCTCGACGATCTCCAGTGCCGCGGCCCCGGCCGAGTCGGCGCAGACGCTCAATCCCTCGCCGGTGAAGGGATCGACGCCGAGCTGTTCGCCCACGAAGATGACCCGCTCGCGCGCCCAGATCTGGAAGGGGGAAAACTCCCGCTCCGGATAGGGCTTGAAGTGGATGTGCGCCGGCGCCATCTCCGCTATCTCGGGAAATTGCCGCAAGGTGGCCTGAAAAGCCTCCCGCAGCCTGGAGTAGCTTCCCTTGCCGAACTCCCCACCCGATATGCCCGCGTTGATTACCGGCTCCCCATCCTCCCCCAGGGAGGGGAAGAACCACGCATAGCCCGGGATGCCGAACCTGGGTATGCTGAAATCCATGAGCAGACAGTCATCGAGGATGCGGCGCGCCGGGTCGCGGGGGAACTCCGTCTGCAGCAGAAGCGTCTTGCGGCCCCTGTGCGGAGACCCGAACCACATCCTGCTCCTGCCGTTCACGCCATCCGCTCCCACCAGGACCTCGGCATGGTAGGTGGTGCCGCTCCTGTCCAGCACCGCTATTCCCCGTTGTTCCCTGTAAGCCCCGATGACCGGGTTATGGGTGCGCACCTCGACCCCCCGAGCGGCAGCTTCCGTGAGTAAGAGGTCATCGAATGCGCTGCGCCGGGTGACGAAGCACTTGTCGTTTCCGAAGTCCGGATTGCAGATCTCTTCCTTGAAATAGACGGAGAACCTGCGCACTGGCACCCTGGGCAATCCTTCCAGCGAGATGCCCAGGGCTTCCAGGGCCGATGTCACCCTGCCACTTATCCCGCCGCCGCATACCTTCTCGCGCGGGAAGGCCTTCGCCTCCAGGAGCAGGATGTCTCCCGCCAACTCGGGGCGCAGACGAAGAAGGGAGAGAGCGGTCAATGAGCCTGCCGGCCCTCCCCCGATGATCACTACCTTGAACTTCCGTGTGTCCATTCCTGTTCCTCGTCTCCCATGCTTTGTTGCCATGTCCGGTTTCTATCGAAAAAGATACACACCATTACTATACAAATTTCGGCACATTGGTCAATAAACCGTAGCTCCAAGCGCGGGCGACGCGGGGTAAACGGGTTCCATGAGATGGGGCCACCCCGGATACCGTTTGGTGCCGGGCACCAAGAAGCGGAGTAATTCTTTTTTCTGGCGGCAGGCACAATCCGTGGCATCACCCGATCTGGATGTCCGGGGCCACCATATCGGTTTTTACCGCAGTTGGAATCGCTCGCAGAAGTCCCAGATCGCTTCACCGGCGTTAAAATCGCGGCTCGTCTTTCCGATGACCCTCTCGCGCAGATACTGCTCGCCACCGGGCCACGTATGGCCACCGCCCTCCACCGCCAGTACCACCACCTCCGTGCCGTCGCGCCCCCCGGCATAGATCTCTCTCCGCACCTTCGTGCCATCGGCTGGCGCCTCGTCGGGCAGGTAGGTCACTACGGGCGTATCTGAGCACCCGTTGAGGTCGACCCAGAAGGAGACGGTGGCCGGTTCCGAGAGGGCTCGGCCGCGGTCTATGCGCTCACCGCCTATCTTTCCTCCCTCCCAGGGCACGAGCGGGTCGTCCGTTCCCATGACGAGCATAACCGGGACGGGGCGCGGCGGCGAGCAAGTCTGCGAGAGGGTTTCGCCCATGAGGGCGGCCACGGGAGCGATCGCCGCTATCTTGTCGGACAGCTCGCAGGCAAGACGAAAGGAGAACATGCCCCCGTTGGAGATGCCGGTGGAATAGATCCTGCCGGCATCGATGCCGTATTCGCTTTTCAGCTTATTTATCAGCGCGGAGATGAAACCGACGTCATCTATCCCGGGGTTGATCTCCGGCCTGCCATCGTTCCAGTTCTTGTCAATGCCGTCGGGGTAGACGGCGATGAAACCCCGCTCGTCGGCGACATCGCTCATGTGCGTCACCCGCGCCATTCCCTCGCCTTCACCCCCGCCCCCGTGAAAGACGAATACCATGGGAAGGGCGTCCTCGCCGTCGTAGGCAGGCGGAAGGTGAAGCAGGTAAGTACGCTCAACACCATCATGCATCATCGAGCCGTGTATGTCCCGCGCCTGGCCGGTCGGTTCTGCGCCATCCGCTCTGTCGTCCTGCCGGCCGCAGGCAGCCGTCGCAATGGCCAGTGCCACGAGGACGAAAGCCAGGATGAAAAGAACCGCCTTCCTTGCCATGGAGCACCTCCCCGAGTCAAGGAGCGGACTTACGCTCCAGCTTCGAGGCACAACACCTTCCGTCTATATTATAGTTATATCGTCATGTCGCTCTGCGATAAGAAGGGGTGGTCGCGTCGGGCCTGAAGCCGGGCCTGACCCTCGAGCCCAACATCAGGAGGTGAGGATCCTGAGAGCGCCTTATGAGAACCTGGTTACGCCCTATACGGAGTTGCACCCGGACCGCTGCGCCCTGCTGGTGATCGATACCCAGAACGACTATGCGGATCCGAAAGGAGCCAAACCCGTCTCCGGCGTGGAGGCGGCGATGCCGGACCTGGTGGAAGCGATAGAGGTATTCCGCCGCGCGGGATTGCCGATCGTGCACGTCGTCCGCCTATATAAGGAGGACGCAAGCAACGTGGACCCCTGTCGCAAGTGGCAGTTCGAAAAGGGGGATCTGCGCGTCGTCATACCGGGTACATGGGGCTCGCAGCTCGTCTCCTCGACCAACCCGACCGGCGTAGAGCTGGATGCCGGAGCTCTGCTCGCCGGTGAAGTGCAGGAACTCACGCCGCTCGAGTTCGTTGTATACAAGCCGCGTTTCAGCGCCTTCCACGGCACGCCCCTCAAGGACCTCCTGAACTCCAGGGGCACCGACAGCGTGGTCATCGTGGGGATAACCTTCCCCAACTGCGTGCTGGCGGCGCAGCTCAGCGCGACGGACCGCGACTACCGTGTCGGGCTGGTCCCCAGTGCATGCACGGAGGCAAGCGACGACGGCCTGCGCGCCATGCAGAACAAGGGGGTGCAGTTGATGGCCCTCGACGACCTGCGTCAACTGGTATCAGGAAACGAGGAGCCCGCCGTTTAGAACCTGCCTTCTTTTGCGTGTTCTCAACAGGGCAGCCTTCCCTCGGCATCTCTCGCAAGCCCCGCTATGTGCGTAGCCTCTCCACTCAACGAGAGCTTTCAAGGTACAGTAATGTTCTTGTCATATTTCGGCGTAGGCTTTACCCGGAATAGCTGGTATATTCTTGCCATGGGTTCACTGATCCCTCGCCTGATATTGACGAAAGGTCATCGGGGCGGCGATCCTGCTCGTTTTCGGGGTTTACCTGCTGGTCAAGGGCATCAGGATCGTGGCCTAGAGGAACAATCCGACTCCGCACGGACCTGAAGCCGCGCCTGACACCTCGGTTTGAATTATTGCGCGAATCCCACCACGCTGTGGCCGCCGTCCCAGGTACCCCGGAAATTGAAATACATGGGGCGCTCGCAGATGATCGGCCTGTCCGAGGAGAGCCTGGTGGAGACGGCCTTACCCGGCCCCGCGTCGGCGTTGACCAGGATGGTATAGCGGGAGTTGGGGGCAACCTGATGCTGCGTGGTTATGGGGGCCGCTCCTCCCTCCGGATAATAAGTGACGTTTACCGTGGCGCTGCTGTCCCCGGGGTTCTGGATGCAGATCCATTCCTCGAAGCCGGATCCCGTGTAGCCCTCGGCGAAGAACCAGTTGTAAGCGCTTACAGCCGTGCCGATGACGCAATGGCCACCGGTCCAGTTCCAGGCGTTGGTGCCCTGGTAGCTGAAGTACATGGGGCGCTCGGCCAGGAAGTCGGCGTCCGAGGAGAGGTAGATTGATACATCTTGGTTGATCCCCACCTCGTAGGGGACGTAGATGGTGAAGCGCCTCGCGGCATCGATGCCGTATTCCTTGACTATGGGAGGCCCGGATGCCAACTGGTAGGTAGCCGTCACCGTGATGGGGCTGGGATTCGGGTTCTGGATGGTGACCCATTCCTCGAACTCCGTCCGCGTGGTTCCCTCGGCAAAGTAGTACGCGTTGGAAATGGATGATGTGCCATGACGCAATGGCCGCCGGTCCAGTTCCAGGCGTTGGTGCCCTGGTAGCTGAAGTACATGGGGCGCTCCGCCACTACCGGGGCCGTGGATCCGAGCGTCAGCGATGTCTGGTAGGAGCCGCCCAGGAGGTCATTGGCCTTGAAGCTGCGGCGTGAATTGGGGGGAACGGAGAATCCTTCGACCCTCTTCTCCCCCGCCTCCTGGGTCTGGAAGATGAAGGTCAGTGCGGCTTCGGCATCGCCGGGGTTCAGGACGCAGATCCATTCGTCGAATCCCGGACCCGTATATCCCTCGGCGAAGTACCAGGTGTTGGCGGGCAAGCTCGCGCCTACGGCATTGTGACCGCCCGTCCACTGCCCTCCGCCACCCGTGTAGGAGAAATACATGGGGCGCTCGGAGACGAAGGGGTAATCCGCCTGGCACTTGATGGAGACCTCTTTATCGGCGCCCACCTCGGCATTCACGTCGATGGTCAAACGTGAATGAGCCGGGACGCTGTACACTTTCTCGATAGAAGGTTCGCCGGAAAAGAGGTAGGTGACTTTGACCTCCAATGGCGCATCTCCGGGCTGACCGAGGCAGAGGAACTCTTGGAAGCCGCCTCCCGTGTAGCCCTCGGCGAAGTAGAAGGCGATCTCCACGAAGGTCACCACCACGTTGTGCTCCTCCTGCACATCTTCGATCACGTAAGGATCGGAGATCGGCACCCGTACGCCGTTGTCGATGATACTGTAGATCCTGTAGCCGATCTCGGGATTGATATCGATGGTGACCACGCCGCCGGATTCTACGGTCTGGGTGGATGGGGTAACCTGACCGCCATCTCCCGATACGGTAGCCCTTACGCTGAAGCTGCTCGCGGCCTGGACGGTGAAGGTGACCACCACGTTGTGGTTGGCACTGACGTTGTTTATCACGTATGGGTTGGCAACGGATTTGGAAACACCGTTATCGACGATGGAATCGATCTTGTAGCCGGATTGCGGCGCGATGTTGATGGTAGCGGTACCGTTGTGGTTGACGGTCTGGGTTGACGGGATTACGGTCCCGTGCCCTCCATTGACCGACGCGTTGACCTTGTACGTATTGATAGCGAAGGTGACCACTATGTTGTGGTCGGCGGTTACGTTGCTGATCACGTAGGGATTGGCGATGGGCTTTGACACGCCGTTGTCGGTGATGGAGGCGATGTGATAGCCGGCGTTCGGCGTGATGTCGATGGTCGCGGTGCCGTTGTAGTTGCCGGCGTGCCCGAGCCCGAGGCTGTGCCCGAT
>CAZQFX010000022.1:0-25252 GCA_964592775.1 uncultured Actinomycetota bacterium | reverse complement strand
CCGTACCACCAGGAGCAGACCCTGGCGCGGGAGCAGGCCTTCCGGGCCCCGCGGGACGGGCTCTCTCTCCCCCTCTCCCCGCAGCAGCTCCATCCACCTGGAAGCGGTGGGGAAATACCCGGCCGCTTCGCAGAGCAGGTCCTTTCCCTCTCCCGCTCTCAGGTGCAGGGTCTCCCGGTCCCTGGGATTGAAGAAATGCAGGGTCTCCGCCCCGGCCGGGCCGGGATCCGACATGATCAGGCGCAGCCCCTGGTCCGCCAGGAACTCCAGGCGGGCGCGGTGGTCCCCGCCGATGTCCTCCAGCCAGACCCGCCGTACCGGGGCGGCGCGCGACCAGTCGATGCCCTCGTGGGGCAGCAGGTCCAGTTGCCCTTCCTTCGCCGCCTTGTCATCCCCGTTGATGTTGTCTTCCATTTATTACCTGTCCTACTTGACGCCCAGGTAGACCATGACCGCGATCCACCCCGCGTAGATGAAGAGCTCTCCCAGTACGGCCGCGCCCCGTAACCTTCTCCTCTCCAGCAAGGAATGAGGTAACGGCCACCTCTTATCCAGCAGGGGCAGCGGACCGGCCGCATGTGCCCGGCCCGCACGGGCTTCTCCCCGACGCTGTATCCACGCGGAGGCGACGATCACGGCAAGGCCGGTGCATATGAGTACCGCCCACCCCAGGGCGGTCCAGGATGCAAAGGGTATGTCCAGGGGAAGGCCGTATTCGCGCATGAGCAGGTCGACCATCGCGCCGGGATAGAGCCCGACCGCGGCGCAGAACGCGGCCAGAAACAGGGCCGTCACCGCGGCCACCCCGGGCGCCGTCCGTTCCTCCCCGCCCCGCGGCAACAGCAACGCGGCCGTTCCCGAGACCAGCGCCCCCGCGAAAAGGAGGGGTACCGCCGCGAGGAAGACCACCGTCATCCCTCCCGTGAACCCGCCCGCCAGCGCCGCGAAACCCATCCACAGCCAGGCAAACCCCGCCAGCGGCGGCAGGCCCAACAGTGACGCGCCGCCCGCCACCCTTACCCAGCCCATCCCGGAGCCCCCTTCGCTTCCCAGTTCCACCAGGGCGAGGGCTGGAATGCCGGCCCACAGTCCGACACGTGCCGCCGCCGCGGCCGCCTGTCCTCCCGGCGCCGCGACCATGGCGAGGGCGGCGCCGCAGGCCGCGCATAGCAGGCCCCAGGCCTCCTCCCTGTCCGAGGCGTGAAGGAGCTCGCGCGTAACCTCCACCATGGTCGCCGCGGCGGCACCGAGACATACCCATACCCATGGCCCGTCCCACACGAAGAAGAGACGGCTCACGGCGAAGAGCATGAAAACACCCAGGGTGAGGTCCACGGCGAGGAGGTGCACGAGGCGGAGGTCTTCCCCCCCCCGCGATGCGCCGGCCATCCAGCGATGCAGCGGGAAACCGCCCAGGCGCAGCAGAGCCGCCGCGAGCATGAGGGCGCAGGAAGCGGCGAGCATCCCGGAAGGCGCGAGGGAAGCAGCGGGGAAGAACAACCCCCGCGAGGGATCGGAAAGGTAGAAAAAGAGCGCTCCCAGCGCCAGGCACAGATCCGCGGCGGCGAGGGGGAAGAGAAAAGGCAGCAGGCGTCCGGCCATTTTTCCCCGCAGTACGGCGGCCCCCGCCGCGCACCAGGTCGTGAGGGCGGACAAGCCCACGAGCAGGAAGAGGTGGTCGCTCATCACCGCCGCCAGGACGCCGGCCAGGGCGAAACAGGCGAGCGCCGCGGAAGCGTTATCCCCTTTGCGCTCGGATTCCCCCTTCTGCATCGCCCAGAGCAGTAGCGGGGACACGAGCGCCAGGGGGAGGAGAAAGGGCAGCCCGGTCGGGGAGATCTCGAGCCGCCAGATGGAGAAGGCGTCCGGGCCGACGTAGCGGTCCCAGAAGCGATAGGCGAGAATGGCCAGCGTCGGGACGGAGACGCTATAGAAGGCCGGGGCCGCCCACCGCAGGCGCTTGAAGCGCATCGTCACGAGGAAGAGTAACCCTGCCGCGACCGCGGCAAGTGGTATGGCGGGAAGGATGTATACGGCTCTCATGCCCTTCTACCGCGTCCCCTCGTCTCCCGCGCACTGTAAGCGTATTTCACCCCTCGTTCCTTTCAGGCCACCGCGGCGAAAGCGAGCCCCAGGGAGAGCAGGGCGAAAAGAGGCGCCGTGCCCTGCAGCCTTCTGGCGAGGACGCGGTCGAGCCCTCCGAGCCACGCCCGGACGGCGGTGAGGAACGCAGCCGCTCCGAGTACCGCCGCCGACCACGAGAGCAGCCCCATCCCCCCTTCCCAAGGATAGCCGAGGAAGATGACGGCGAAGAGAAGGAGGCTCGCGGCCCTGTGCGATCCCTCCGCCGCTACGGCGTGTGACGCCCCCGGGCGGCTGCTTTCCGGCCGCCCGCCGCTCGAGGCCGGGGCCGGGCGGCCGAGCAGAAGCACGAAGAAGGCGGCGGCCGCGCACACCAATGAGGTCAGTATGAGCCCGGAATCCACTCCGCGCCACAACTGCACGGCGTTGAACGCGCTCTCTCCCCTGAAGCTCTCGAGCCCGGGAGAAAACGCTCCCCGGAAACGTAGGGACACGCTCAGGACGAGGCAGGCAAGGGCCGCCTGCCTGTATAGCGCGGTCCGGAAGAGCAGGGGCGTACGCAAGGATTCCTCTTCTCCCGCCGCGGCGGTCAGGAAGAGGGGGAGCAACTCCACGGCCGAAAAGAGCAGGAGCAGCGCGAACAGGTCTCCCTTCACCCCGACCAGCAGGGTGCCGGCAACCCCCATGGCCGCCAGGGAGAGCGCCGCCGCCGCCAGCTCTCCCACCGAAGAGGCGCCCAGATCCGCTCCCGATCCCGCCGACATACGCAGCCGCGGGACCTCTCCCCCATACAGAGCAGCCCGGAGCCGGCCTTCGAGAAAAAGGACCAGGTATCCGCAGATGAGCATAAACAGCAGGCCGGGGAAGAGCAGCAAGCGCAGGATATCCATCGCCAGTTGCATCGCGACCACCCATTCCAGACCCATAAACCTACGGACTATAGACTAACATACGTTCGCTCGCCCCGCGGTGTTATATAATCCCCACATGAGGATAATCTGTAAGGGTCCATACGATCTCCGCCTCTCGTGGCGCATGCTCTCCGACTTCTCCGGCCAGAGCGCGTCGCGGGACGGTTCCCTCGCCATGTGGTGGGAAGACAATCCTACGGCCATCTTCCTCAAACAGACGAGCCGGGAACCTCCCGTCGTCGAGCTGATCGCGGACCCCATGCCCCGCGAGGCAAGGCGCTTCCAGCAGCACCTCAGGACGGTGCTCAACGCGGACCTCGCGCTGGAGCCTTTCTACCGCAGGCTGCGGCGGGACAAGACGCTCCGCCCCATCGTGAACTCATTGATCGGGCTGAAGCCCTTCCGCCCGCCCGATATATTCCAGATGCTGGTAATCGCCATCACCGAGCAGCAGATATCCATGACCGCGGCATACAACATACGGCAACGGCTGCTTGCCTCCTTCGGCACCGCGGCCGGTAGGCTGACGGCCTTTCCGCGGCCGCGGGACATCGCCGCCCTGCGGGTGGACGAGCTGCGCGGCATCGGCATGTCGCAGCGCAAGGCGGAATACCTCATCGAGCTGGCGGGCGATATCGAGGCGGGAAGGGTCGAAATGGCTTCCTGGGAGGAGATGCCAGACGGCGAGCTTCTGAAGCTGCTGCGCGGATACCGCGGCGTGGGAGAGTGGACGGCGGAATACATCCTCGTGCGGGGGTTGGGACGCATGGACGTCATCCCCGCTTCCGACCTCGGGGTGCGCAGGGTCGTCGGGCATTACCTCGCCGACGGGAAGGAATCCTCGCCCGAAGAGGTAAGAAAGCTGCTCGAGCGCTGGGCTCCGTGGCGGGGCCTGACCGCTTTCTACCTGCTGGCCCATCATCGCATGATCCATATGGGGCTGGACCAGGCGCAGTGACCGTCGTCCTGCTCCACGCGCAGGTAGTAAAAACCCTCTCCTCTCAGGTCTTCGTCGATGAAATCGAATGACGCCTCCGCGGCGCCTTCCGCCGACCAAGCAACGGTATAACCGCGCTGGTCGTGACGCAACAGCTCCGCCTTGCGTATGGAGGCCGTGCCCAGGATGTTCCCCCGCAGCCTGGGCTGGTCCGTGCTGACGTATTCGGTCCCCATGGGCAGCCCGTCGGCGTAGAACTCCAACACGATGCGCGCTCCCGTGGTGCCGTAGACCCTGCGGTCCCACAACGACCTCCACAGGGCCTCCGGGGTCAGCTCGTCGGCGTAGATGGCGGTGAGCCCGCGCGGATAGACGTCGATGGGATGGATGCGTTCGTCCACCGCGTAGTCGTGGCGGTCGCTCCCGGCGATGATCCCCAGGCGCAACCCCGCCGCCAGGGCTTCCTGCACGTAGTTGCCATGGCCGGGTTTTCCGCGGTCGTCCCGCAGGAAGCGCGGGAACCATCCCCGCGGGTCGCCGTGGGTGATGGGATAGGGGCCGTCGTAACGCTCGGAGCTCCCGTGCATGCTGTATATCTCCACCAGGCGCTGCTGCTCGTTGTCCACGTCCCACCACGTATACGCCTCGGGGATCTTCATGCGCAGGAACTTCAGCCAGTTGAGCAGCGCCACGAAGACGCGGCGCCAGGCGGTGTGATGGGGTACCACTATTACCTCGTGATCCCGCAGCAGCGCCTCCAGCCTGTCCGGGGTCGCGCTCTCGGGTTTCACGAAACTGTACATGCGCGGGTCCGGCACGTCGGGGGCGAAGAAAACGCCGCGATGGCCCCACCTGTGATCGGACCACTCGTAACCCAGGAAGGTGACGAAGCGGCCCGGTTGGTTATGGCGTTCCTGCAGCTCCCTTACCAGCTCCCATTCGTCCTTGCGACCCGAGGGCTCGAAGATGTCCATGGTGTCGTGGGTGGTGATGGCCGCGAAGTCCAGGCCCAGCCTGTCGCGGGCTTCCGGGTAGAAGAGGCCGGGGTCGAAACAGCCGTCGCAGAGGGCGGTATGCGTGTGTATGTCGCCCCAGAAAAGGCGCGGGCCCTCCCCGCGTGGAACGGGGTTGCCCTCCCCCGCGACGCCTCCTCCGGCGGCCCCCAGGCGGTATACCCCCGGGTCCGAGGCGCGGCACGCCACTCCTACCACACCCTGGTCCCGCGCCGCGAACTCCACCCGGTAGGGCGCCTCGAGCCCCGGCGTGGGGGTGAGTTCGACCTCTCCCGTGAAGGTGGGGTCGACATCACCCCTCCCGTCCACGGCCTTTATCACCGCCCGCGCTTCCCCCTGGCGGTCGAAGGAAGAGAGCACGACCTCGAGGGCGGCGGCCTTCCCGCCCACCGCCTCCAGTACGGGGTTCTCGGCGATGAGCCGGTACAGGCCCGTGGCCTTTTCGTCCACCTCGATCGCGACGTCGGTGCGGGAGGGATGAGTGGGTGAACTCCATCCCCTGCCGCCCGGGCGGGTGTCGCCCAGGGTGATGTTTATCTCGTCGCCCTCCTGCAGGCGCCCGTCCCTTACCCTTATGCGGATCTTCCTCAGCTCCATGTAGAGGTAGAAGATGTCCAGCCGCTCCAGATTCATGCCGCACTTGCGCAGGAATTCCCGGCCCAGGAAACGGAACGCGCCGCGCACCGGGAAGAACCCCTGGGACGCCACCTCAAGACGCGCGCCGCCCGCGGTCTCGAGCTCCCAGGTGTAGTAGTTGGGGAGGCGCGGGTAACGGTTCTGTTTCGGTCCCCAGCCGTCGGCGTAGAGGAACGCGGGGCGCCTGCCCTTGGAGCCGAAGTCCACCAGGCGGCAGAACGCGATCTTTATCCCGCCGTCCTCCGAAATCCCCCCGGGCCCGCAGCGGAAACGCAGGGTGACCGTCTGCTTGCCTTCACCGGCCCGCACCAGCGATGGCACGAGTTCGGCAGAACCCGGTGCCGTCTCCCTGGATGGCCCGGGCTTCTTCCCGGGGCGGAAGAATTCCGGTTCGAAGAGGTAGTCCATGACCCCGAAGGCCACCGCTCCCGCGGCCGCCCCAGCGGCGGCCAGCAATCCCGCGGCGGTCACCTCGACAACCTTGCGCAGGCGGGAGCCTTTCGCGCGCCTCTCTTTTCCCACTCGTCCTCCCCTCTCGACCAAGGAACCATTGTACCATCCATAATATATCCGTATTGAGATGTAACTTATCCCGGTAAGTCACCCCGCGCGCATATAACACGCAGAAACGTTCGTGGATGAAGTGCGGTGAATAGAAGATCTCAAGCGATGAAGACGAAAGAGTAGACGAAGGAGTAGCGGTCCTGGCGCTGTTCCCGGTCGGCGAGCACCTCTATGGGCAGGCCGAACTTGCGCACGGTGGCGAAGACGCCGATGCCCACGAAGTCGCCGCCGGGGCGCGACTTCTCCGGGTGGAGGCAATCCCTGCGGCTGTTCACCTCGCAGGCCTCGCAGCCGTTGCAGCCGTAGAGGGCGAAGGCTTAGTGCACCGTTTCGTAATTACGGTGACGTATCGATAAAGTGACGTATCGAGAGCGCCGTTGCGCCACGCCCGTTTATCCCGCGCCGTGCGGGACAAGGCGCGGGACAAGGCGCGCGACTGAGGCGTACTCTGCGAGTACGCCGCAGGGAGCGGAACGCAGCGGGCGGGGATGCAGCGGCGATCGAATGCCAGCGTATTCATGCAGCGGGGCACTAAGGAATATTTCAGCGTAATGGAGGCTGTCGCACAAACCCCGCGCCAGACATATCGCTCTCCACATATTCACCGAAATGGCCCGTTATTGACGGTTCGCCCTCCATTACGATGCCTATTTTGCCGCAATTTTGGGAGAGCGGGATTCGTACGAGGTTTATGCAACAGGCTCAATGGTGAAATAATTAAGGGCAGGTTCCAAAGCGATAAGTGTGGACGAATCGAGGATAAGGATGGTCGACTCAGGACGAGGGTCCCCTTCCTGGCCCCTCGGCCCGAGTCAAAGCCACCCACACTTATCGAAAAAGAACCTAAAAGCAGGGGTCCATATGCAGGCAATTCTAGGAGGAAAAGGATGGCGGACATCGAATTGTGCGGATCGTGCGGCGTCCCCAGGCTCATCAGCAGCGTGTTTACCTGGGAGAACAGCGGCATCATCTCCATCTCCTACTCTCCGGGCGCCCGCATGGTCTTCTACGAATCGGGGAATATCGACAACGTGTTCCGCGGCATAGAGGAGCTGATCGGCATACCTATCGAGCATATCGTCATGGAGAGGAAACGCCGGGACACGCGGAGGTTCATGGAGAGGGTCTTCTCGCAGGAGGCAGAGAGGCTTTCCTCGATCCTCGGAGGCCGAACCGCGGACAAGGTATCCGTGGTGGAAGAGAGCATGCGGCAGGAGATCCTGGACCTGGGCGAAGCCGTCAACTCACAGGCAACCGCCATCGGGATGGTATATGGATATGGAGGCATCAGGTTCAGCGATCTCTGGGAACTCTGGGACAGCTTCCCCTGGCGCACCCAGATCATCCACAATCCTTACTCGATCATCTTCTTCTCTGCGGACATGCTCGCCACCGTGGAAGCCTTCGAACAGAAGCACATGCGGGTGAAATACGAGAAGGTGGGCGGCGATATCTACCTTCTGGCCGTCCACCCCGGCGAACACCCCCTGGAGTTGAAGGAACGGCTGAAGAGAAAGGGTTACGAGATCAAACCCGGCGACATCTCGCATGAACTCTGCCCGCGGTGCGGCGTACCCCTTGACGTGGCCCGCTGCAGGTGGGACCTGGAGAAGGGTGTCATCACCGACCTGTTGACCGCGAGGAGGATGGCCTTTTTCGACCCCGCGGCCATGGACGCCGTCTTCGGCGACCTCGAGGCGGAACTGGGCGAGTCGGTTCCGGATGCCATAATCGAGGCCCAGAGGCGTTACGGAAAACTGAGCATGAGCGCGGAGAGCTGGAGGAGGAGCGGCTACGATTTCAAGAGCTGGGCCGCCCTGCGCGGGTTGGGCAACATAACCAGCTTCAAGGCCGATGAAAAGCGCGTAACCCTGACCCTGGAGAACCCCAGCATGCACCTCGCGCTGGTGGGCATGGCCCAGGCCTTGTACGAGCTGGCATGGGGGGCGGACAGCTCCACCGCGGAGTGGAGCCGCACCGAGGACGGAGACCTGATCATCAGCGTCACTTTGTAGGTCATCGATATCGCAGCGGCCCGGGCAGAAAACCCTACCTTGCGAGGTTCATCCCCGAGAGGGCGAAGTCTCCCAGCAGGGAGGCCCGGGTCACCACCCCCTCGCCATAGCGGTCCCGCAGGGCGTCCAGGGCGGCGGTGAGTTTCTCCTCGCGCGGGTCCAGGCAATCCCAGATGGTTATCTGCTTCCCCGCATCCCGGCGCCGTAGTTGCGAGACGGAGACCCCCACGGTGGTCACGGGTTCCCTCCAGAGGCCGGAACGGGCCTCCCGCCGCAGCAGGTCCCGCGCCGCCCCGTAGACGGGCGAGGAGAGGTCGGTGTATTCCTCCAGGGTCACGGCGCGGGCGTAGCCCATGCCGTATCCCACGCGCAGGCGGATGCTGACCGTCTTGCCCAGGTAGCCGTCCCGGCGCATGCGGCGGGTGACGGCATCGACCAGCCCCAGCAGGGTGTTCTCCAGGTACTCCAGGTCGCCGGTGCCGCCGCGCAGGGAGAGGCTGTGGCCGAAGGACTTGACCTCGTGGAACTCCCCGCTGCGCACCACCGGGCTCGAGTCCCGCCCCCAGGCGGCGTTCCACAACAGGCGCCCGACGACCCCGAACTTCCACTCCATCACCTCCCGGGGCGAGCGGGCCAGGTCTCCTATGGTCTCGATGCCCATGGCCCGGAAGTTGCGGCGCATGCGCCTTCCCACCCCCACCAGCTTGTCCACCTCCATGGGGGCGAAGATGTCCGGAAGCTGTTCGGGCGTGATCAGGGTGAGGCCGTCCGGCTTCTGGAACTCCGAGGCCATCTTGGCCACCAGCTTGTTGGGACCGATGCCCACGGAGGCGGTGAGTTCCAGCTCGCGGCGGATGTCCTCCTTCAAGGCCCCTCCCGCCTCCAGGGCCGCCCCCCAGCGCTTCCCGCCCGGGGGGTGGGACCGCAAGGGGGCGGTGAGGTCCAGGAAGGCCTCGTCTATGGAGAAGACCTCCACGCGGTGGGAGCGCCGCTCGCAGATGCGCAGGATGCGCCTGGCGTTGTCCAGGTACTTGGGGATGTCGGCGTGGACGAAACAGGCATGGGGACAGCGCGACCGCGCCTCCCACACCGACATGCCCGCCTTTATGCCCCAGGGGCGGGCCTCGTAGGAGGCGGTGGCCACCACGCCGTGGGAGCAGAAATCGCTCGAGGTGTGGCAGACGATGAGGGGGCGGCCGCGGTAGAGCGGGACGTCCCTCTGCTCCACGGAGGCGAAGTAGGCGTCCATGTCCAGGTGGAGGACGCAGCGCCCCTCCTCCGCCCGCCGCCCCTGGTCGCCGGAGCGCAGCAGGCCGTGCATTACGTACTGGGTCATCTTTCCGGACACCTCCCACCGCCGGCGCCGCAGCCTCGGCTGCTCGTGTCCTTGGTCACGGGCGCCCCGGCTTTCAAGGGCCCGAGCCCGGGCTGGTGGGCGTCACGCTCGGCGCGGGCGTCATCCCTCGCCGTGCACCCGCACCAGGCTCCAGCTCATGCCCTCGGTGGAGAAACGGAGTTCGTAAACCTCGGGGTTATCGCTCATCACCGAGTAGTAGACCTCGAGATAGCGCCCCTTGAGGGCGCGATAGCTCCCCAGCACGCGGCGGATGTCGTACCTGCGTCCACGCCACAGAAACGCCGTGGGGCGCAGCTTCCCGCCACAGAAGAGCGCCGACACGTCCACCGGTTCCTCCACCAAGGTCACCATCTCATCCGCCTTTCCGTCCCCAAACGGGCCGAACCCGTCCGCCTCCCCTGCCCCGCGCGCCGCGGCGCGATATCGCGTGCCGCCCGAAGAGACCGGGTACCCCGATCCGCAAACACGCTCGCATCCAACCGCCGCCGCATCCCCGCCCGGAGGGAAGCAAGGAGGGCTCGCGCCCTCCTTTATCTCATCCTCTGGGGGTCAATCACCCATGTCGTGCGGCGGCGACACGGGTGACTGGCCCCGGATATCTCAGACCCTGTCCCGCATGAGGGATACCACCCTCCCGGCCAGCCTCAGCTCCGCCTCCCTTTTCCCCACCCGCAGGGTGGGATAATCCGGGTTGGAGGCCTCGAGTTCCACCGCTCCCCCGCGGCGCCGCAGGCGTTTGACGGTGGCCTCTCCGTCCACCAGCGCCACCACCACCTCGCCGTCGCGCGCGGCGGGAACGGGGTCCACCACCACCAGGTCCCCGTCGCGGATGCCGTCCCCCGTCATGCTGTCCCCTCTCACCCGCAGGAGGAAGCGCCCCTCGCCGCCCCACCGGGCGGGCACGGGCAGCCACTGCTCCACCTCCTCCGAGGCGTGGCGCAGGGGGCCCGCGGGGACCTCGCCCACCAGGGGAAGATAGGCGACGGCGCCGCGCAGGGCGTCCCGCACCTGGATGGCCCGCGCCCCGGGCGCGCGGGAGATGAAGCCCTTCCTCTCCAGGGCTTCCAGGTGGCGCTGGGCGCCCCGGGTGGAGGAGAGCCCGAGGGCGTCGCGTATCTCGCGCACGCTGGGCGGGTACCCTCTCCGCTCCAGCGCCTCCAGTACGAGATCGAGCACCTCTTCCTGCCTGGGCGTCAGGTCTTGCATATCTTTTTCACCTCCACGCCCCCATTATAGTAAACATCTGTGTCATAGTAAACACCTGTTTACTCGTGGAATTGGACTCTTGGTTGATTTGCATTTGTAATGGGGGCGTCTTTTCTATCAGTAGGGTATTTCACTCGTGTCGCCGAGAAGTCTCTAACAAGCTTAGTGCCCCGATCCGTAAATACGCTCGCAACAGGTCGCCGCTGCATCCCCGCCAACCGTGTTGCGCTCCCTGCGACGTACTCGCAGAGTACGCCTCAGTCGCGCGCCTTGCGGGCGTGGCGCAGCGACGCTCTCGATACGTTACCGTATTTACGGACCGGAGCACTTAGTTAAGGGCAATCTTCCGATATTTTGGGAAAAGCTTTGCTATCCCCAAGTCGCTTGTGTGACAGTTACACATTTTATCAACTGAATCGTATCATCTTCATATGACATTTCTCTTAATATATAAACTAGACTCATATTATATAAACTAGACTCATATGCAGGGCTTCTTTCACACAGGAGCATTTTTTTCAACGTAATGTTTCAACGGTTTGGCATAGGGGTAAATAGTTGTTGGGCCTCATCGGTCCTTGAAGTGTTCCTGATGTACGGAGTACCTGGAGGTGAAAGATGCCGCGGGGACCTCACGGCCATGAGAAAACGGGTATCGAGATACTGCGGGTTCTCTGTCCGAAGTGCAACAATCGCGTGACCATCGAGCCGGGAGAAGACAAGGCGAAGTGCGGCAAGTGCGGGACAATGGTAAAACGCCCGGTCAAGCCCACATAACAGTTCCCGCAAGCAGGGAGTACCGAGGCCGTTTCAGGATGGATCGACCATGGATGACGAGGAGAGAGAGGGCGCGGAACTCGACGTCAACCTGGAGGACGTAGGCGGTATTTCGCTGATTGGGCTCTCCGGCGAGGTCGACGTCTACAGTGCCCCCAAACTGCGCGAGACCATCAAGGATCTCGTGGACGACGGAAAATACAACATCGTCGTGGACCTGGAGAAGGTGGCTTTCTTAGACAGTACCGGCCTGGGCGTACTGGTGGGTGGGCTGAAGAGGGTCAAGCATCACGACGGTGAGCTCGGGATAATATGCAACCAGGAGAAGATACTCCGCATCTTCCGCATCACCGGGCTTACCAAGGTCTTCCCCATATACAGTTCCCGGGACGAGCTGCTCGCGAGTGTCGAGGAGGCATGATCTTGCCCGGCGACGAGGGTAAGGCTTTCGAGTTGGAGATGCCGGCAAGAGCGAAATACGTAGGGCTGGCTCGATTGCTGGCGGGCTCTATCGCCCGCCGCATGCGCTTCTCCGAGGAGAGCATCGACGACCTGAAGATAGCCATCTCGGAGATGTGCACCAATGCCATCGTCCACACCGGCAACGGCAAGGAGGGCAAGTCGCCCATCACGGTCCGCTACCTGGCCGGAGACGGCTACTTGACCGTCGAGGTAAGTGACCAGGGACCCGGCTTCGATCCCGGCCTCGTCCTCGGCCGCGAGAGAACGGACCTGCTCAGCAGGGGATTCGGGATACCGCTGATCAAGAGCCTGGTGGACGTTTTCGAATGTGACTCCCACTCCCAAGGCAGCACCACCGTGAGCATCACCAAGTACCTCGACGGCGAGAAGAACGAGACCTGAACGCCCCCTCATCGGCCTGTATCGAAAAGCGGGATCATGGAAGAGGATCACTTCACCGGACCACGCAGGAACATGGTCAAGCATCAGATAGCGGCGCGGGGCGTCAAGGGCCAGCGCGTCCTGGATGCCATGTCCCGCGTGCCCCGGCATCTATTCGTGCCCGAAGACCTTGCGGACCGCGCCTACGACGATTCCCCCCTGCCTATCGGGGAAGGGCAGACCATCAGCCAGCCCTTCATGGTGGCCTGGATGACCGAGCTCCTCGAGGTCGAGGAGGGCGACAAGGTGCTGGAGATCGGGACCGGATCCGGATACCAGGCCGCCATCCTCTGCGAACTGGCCGGCGAGGTGCTCTCCATAGAAAAATATCCCGACCTCGCCCGTGAGGCGGAGGGGAGGCTGCGCTCCCTGGGATACCGCAACATCAGGATACGCGTGGGTGACGGTACCGTCGGGTGGCCCGAAGAGGCGCCCTTCGACGGCATCATGGTGACCGCGGGAGCGCCTTCCGTCCCCCAGCCCCTACTCGAACAGCTCACGGACGGCGGGAGGCTGGTGATACCGGTCGGCCCCGCCGGCATGCAGATGCTCAAGGCCATCCGGCGCAGAGGCGGCGAATACCACGCCAGCGATGAGGGCTCCTGCGTCTTCGTGCCGCTGGTCGGCAAATTCGGATGGAAGCGCGGCAGGTCGTTCTAGTGCGCCGCGTCGCGGACAAAGCAATGAGGTTCTTCTGCAAGAAGCGTGGGTGGCTTTGGCTCAGGCCTAATCCAAGGCATGACCCCTCGGCCTGACTTGACCATCCTTATCCTCTATTCGCCCACACTTATCGCATACAAACCAGCAATGAAAGCTCTCGAGATCCGACCCGATCCCCCATACGAGCCATGTACGCTTCCGTACAGGAAACCGCGCTCTCTCGCGTCATCGCCCATTGTTTCTGGGAGATCGTGCCCGGTGCTATAATCTTTGCATGCGCGATCTAACCGTGGTAATACCGACGTACAACGAACTAGAGAACATCGAGAGTATCGTCGCGGCCATCCTGCGCCAACCCCTTGATCTCTCCGTGCTCATCGTGGACGACAATTCTCCCGACGGCACCGGGGACATCGCCGACCGCCTGGCCGAGGAGGACGATCGCGTGGAGGTCCTGCACCGCCAGGGGAAGGAGGGATTGGGCACCGCCTACCGCGCCGGCTTTCGCTACGCCATGGAACGCGGTTCCCAGTACTGCTTCGAGATCGACGCGGATTTCTCCCATAATCCGGATGACCTCCCGCGCCTCTACGAAGCGGCTCGCGATGCGGACGCAGCCGTTGGCTCCCGCTATATCAGGGGTGGCGGTGCCCCCGACTGGAGCTTCTTCCGCTGGCTTATCAGCCGCGGCGGCAACCTCTACACCAAACTCGTGGCGCGGACCAACACGGTGGATACCACCTCCGGCTTCCGCTGTTACTCGCGCCGCGTCCTGGAGGCCATCCCGCTGGATCGCGTCACCTCCCAGGGGTACGCCTTCCAGATCGAGATGACCTTCGTGGCCGAGACCCTTGGCTTCCGCGTGGTCGAGGTGCCCATCATCTTCGCCGACCGCAAGGGCGGCGAGTCGAAGATGAACTCCGATATCTTCTGGGAAGGGCTGCGCGTGGTATGGAGGTTGCGCCGCAAGTACAAGGACCTCCGCCGCGAGCGGTGAGACGGCAGCTCTAGTACCCAGGTCCATAAATATACGGTAATGTACCGAGAGCGGGGATGCAGCGGCGGACTGTTGCGAGCGTATTTATGGATCGGGGTGTTTAGGCAGTTTCCTCCGCGAGGTTGTTCGAATACAGGCGGACGTTATTGGGCCCGGCGGTCTTGGCGGCGGTGAGGGCGGCCAGGGCTTTGTTCATGAGGTCCTGGTCATTCTCCGCGTTGGCGGGAAAGGACGACACGCCCACGCATACGGTGAGCTCCTCCAGCTCCTTCTTCTCGCGGGACGGGAAGGGGTACTCCTCCACGACCTTGCGGATGCGCTCCGCGAGACGCATGGCGCCCAGGCGCCTGGTCTCGGGCAGGAGCACGGCGTAGAGGTTGTCACCGCAACGTGCGGGCGTATCCACTTCACGCGTATTGCGTTTTACGATGCTGCCCATATCGCTGAGGATGAAATCGGCCATGTAACGGCCGTTGCGATCCATATAACCCTTGTAATCGTCGATCTCGAAGACGAGCAGGCAGACGTTGAGGCTGTAACGGCGGGCACGGTTGACCTCCTGGCCCAACTGGTGCTGGAAGTAATGCATGTTGAAGAGCCCGCTGGCCGTGTCCTTTACCACGTTGGTCTCCAACTCGGAATAGAGGCGGGAAATGAGCACCGAGAGACCGGCCTGGTCGGCAATTAGGGTGAGGATCGGCAGCTTGGGCGCGTCGAAATCGCCTTCGGACCTTCCCAACGCGAAGACCCCGATGACCCTCCCCTCCGCGCGCAGGGGGAAAGCCAGCAGCCTCCTCAACCCGCTCGCATCGAGATAGGAGGATTCCTCGATCCCGTCATCCAACTCCGCCTGCTGTACAACCCCCGTATCGAAAGCCCTGCCGCAGAGCGACGAGGTGGCGCTGAGTCCCCTGCCGACAAGCTCCCGCGCTCCTTCGCCCCGCGCGAGGACCACGTCGAGTTCGTCCAGGACGTCCCCGGGCAGGAGCAACACGCCCAGCTCGGCACCGGATATGACCATGGCCCGGTCCAGCAGTTGGGCGAGCTTGGGCATGGGATCCGAGTAGGCCTCGACCACGTTCACGCTCGCGCATATGGAAGCGATATCGCGCAGGTCATCCGCGCCGGCCATATGCGGCAACGGAGATGCGGGCAGCATCTCGATGAGATGCGCGGCGGGAGAGCCGTCTTGAACGTAGACCACGCCGCACCTGGCTGGGATGCCTTTCAGTTCGCTCGTTCCCTCCGCCACGAGCAGGAGATCGGGGGCCGCGGTGCGCAGCAGGTCCTTACGGGCCGAGTAGAGAGGGGGCGCGTCAACAGCGGCCGGCCAACCGGGCGGGTCGTCTCTTGCCAGGATCCCCACGAACTCCACCTCGGGAGAGGCGGAGAGGGCTTGCACCAGCCGGGCGCAAGCCGAGTTGAATCCCATGAAAGCGATACGCGTTCTAGTGTCCATACATCCCCCGAGACCTTGATGCGGCCGCGAATCAGCTCACAGGGATATTTTAGAATATTTGCCGCGCACATGGAAGGAAATGTTGTTCTGGGGTCATGGACATTGGACATTTTGATCGTGTTATTGCGAGGAGGCTCCTTCGGCGACGCGGCTTAATCCTCCGTACGTTGATAAAAGCCCGGACGAGATCGTTTCACTGGCGCTCGCGATCACGTTTCGGACGCCGTGGGTATTCCCTTCCCGGCCTCCCGCCGTGCCGCGTGCATGAGATCGCCTTGCTGCCGCCCGCAATGACGCTACACCATGTCCTGCCCTATACCCGGCGCTGACTCTATCTTTCTTGCCGCGCTCGACTCAGGGCTTGGCGGCAGCGATGCGGTGCTCCTCGTCCACCATGTCGATGGGGAACGGAAGCTCGACCCCGTCGGGTATCTTGTGGACATACTTGCGGCGGAACTCCGCGTCCTGCATACGGCAGGTCATGGTCTTGCGGTCGTACTCGGGGTGGACCTTCATGCGGTGCCATATGTCCCACAGCGGTTCGTCCTTCACGTTGCCGAAGTGCAGGGGATTGAAGTCGCAGGGGGTGACGAAGCCGTTGTGGGTAATGTGTATCTGCCATTTCACGCCGAAACAGCCCATGATATGGGGGTCGTTCACGTGGCACATCAGGCAGACCCGCGGGCCCTTGAAATCCTTCCACTGCTCCTCGTGGATGACCCGGAAGGCCTCCCGCTCGCGATCGCTCAAAATGAGTTCGTCTTCCTTGATGCACTTCCCCGTGGGGACAAGGTCGAATACGGTCAGCTCCCTCACCCCCAGCTCCCTGCACAAGGCCAGGAACTTGTGGTGGTGGTCCCCGGCGATGGCCTCGCGGTTCATGTAGGTGGAGATGCCCACGGCCATGCCCCGGGAAACCGCCCGCTCTATGCCCTCGATGACGCGCTCGTACAGGCCGGGCACACCTCTCAACCGGTCGTGTTCCTCCGGTATGGGGCTGTCCAGGCTTACGAAGAGGGTGTCGCAACCGGCCGCCGAGAGCTTGTCCAGGTTCTCCTCGTCGAGCAGGGACCCGTTGGTGAAGACATCGGCCACGCAGTCGTTCTCCACGATCCTGCGGATGAGCACGTCCAGGTCCGGCCGCATCAGGGGCTCGCCCCCGGTGATGATGATATCCGTGATTCCCAGTTCGGCGCACTGATCGATCACATGGCACCACTGTCCCGTGGTGAGGGTCCCTTCACACCCGCGCCTGAAGGCGCTGCAGTGCACGCAGTGCGCGTTGCAGTCCTGGGTCACGGCTATGGTCACGGCGTGCGGCCCCCATTCCCTGCCCAGCCCGCGGTCGATGATGTTGCGGTAGAACCTCTCGTAGGCCCGCGATTTCACCGGGGGCAGGTGGTAGGAAAACCTGTCCGGGCGCGCGAACTTGATGAAAGGCATGTGGGTTCCGATGGTCTTGAGGATCCATCCCCCCGCCACCATGAAGAGGGGGAAAGTAGGGGGGCCCAGTGCCTGGTAGAAATTACGCCGCGCCCTGCGGGCCCGGCCCGCGCCGCCGCTGCCGTTTCCGTTCTGCGACATTTTCCGCTTACTCCTCTTCTGCGAACCTTGCTGCATCCAACAACGCACTTCCGCCACGAACCATTCAATATCCTCTTTCGACAAATGGGACAACACCCATTAATAGCTAGTGTTATTATACTATCTAGTCATTTACGATGTCTACTAAGCCCCTTCCCCCCCTTCCTCCTCATCCTCTTCCTTCTCCAGCTCCCGCCCGCCGATGATGATGCGCGGTAAAGTGGTGGCGATGAAGATCACCAGGCCTATGCCCAGCAGTATCAGTACCACGGTCTTGGAGGCCACGAACTCGAGCGAGAGGGCGATGCCCGTGAGCACCGCCGTCCACAGGTAGATTATCAATACCGCCTGCCGCTGAGTATGGCCAATATACAGCAGGCGGTGGTGGATGTGTTCCTTGTCGGCGTGATGGATGGGCTTTCCCTTCCTCGCCCGCCTCAGGATGGCCAGCCCGGTGTCGATGATAGGGACGGCGAGGATGATGATGGGGGTGAACAGCGTCGCCACCGCGGTGCGCTTGAGGATGCCCTGGATGCTGATGGCCCCGAGGACGAACCCCAGGAACTGGGCCCCGGAATCCCCCATGAAAATGCTGGCGGGGTTGAAATTGTATCTCAGGAATCCGAGGCAGGCCCCCCCCACGGCGGCGGAGATGACCATGGCCTGCAGCGTGCTGGGATCCGCCCCGACACGCGTCCCGTAGACGAAGAAGGCTGCCGCGGAGATCAGGGCGATGCCAGCCGCCAGGCCGTCCAGGCCGTCTATGAGGTTGATGACGTTGGTGAAGGCTACCATCCACACTATGGTCAGGAGCATGGAGAGGATGGGGCTGGCGGTGAGGTCGATGACGTTCCCCCGCGGCAGGGCGAGAGTGCTGATCTCGACGCCGAAGGACACCAGGACCAGGGCCGCCATGACCTGCCCCGCCAGCTTCATCCAGGGCGAGAGATGGCGCATGTCGTCCACGGCTCCCAGTACGGCGATAAAGGTCGCGGCGAGGACGATTCCCAGTAACTGGTAGGAGGAGAGCGCGTCCACCATGCCTTGCGGCCTGGCCAGCGTGGAGGACCAGGTCACAAGGAACTTGCACAACAGCAGGGAGACGATGACCGCCAGGAAGATGGCCACGCCTCCCAGGGTGGGAGTGGGGTTCTCGTGCACCTTGCGGTCGTGGGGCATGTCGATGGCGTCCAGCCACAACGCCAGGCGGCGCGCCAGGGGGGTGAGCAGGAGCACCAGGACGAGGGAGGCCCCGAAGGCCGCGGCATAGATCAAGAACCGCCCTCCTCCCCCGCGAGGTGCACGAGCCGCATCTCCCCCTCGCGCGCCATCTCGTCCGCCATCTCGTCTCCGTACCCCTCGGCGTAGACGACACGCCGTATACCAGCGTTGATGAGCATCTTGGTGCACAGGACGCACGGTTTATGGGTGCAGAAGATGCTCCCGCCGCGCACCGCGGTGCCGTGCATCGCCGCCTGGATCACCGCGTTCTGTTCGGCATGCAGCCCCCGGCAGAGCTCGTGCCGCTCGCCCGAGGCGACGCCCCGGGTCTCGCGCACGCATCCGACCTCCTCGCAGTGGGGCAGGCCGGAGGGCGCGCCGTTGTACCCGGTGGAGACGATGCGTTTTTCGAGGACGATGATGCAGCCCACCTGGCGGCGGAGGCAGGTCGAGCGCGTGGCAACCTGCCGCGTGATGGACATGAAATATTCTTCCCAACTCGGCCTGGTCATGCCGTACCTCCCGCGTCTCCCGCCGGCCCGGCGTCTCCGGGGCCGGTTGTCCATGTCGCGCGGCCGCGACACCACGGAGCATGAACATCTTCAGCGACTGGCGGCACAACATATGGTATTTGAACGTGTATTTTCAGGGCAGGCCTTGGATCCTGAATTCTGAAGGGACGGCGCATCATGGAACGATCATAAGGCAAGATCTCAGGATTCAAGACCCGACCCCTTTCGTACACGCCTTTCCCTCGTTGCCACCAACATCTGTTGCGGAAGGACCTTACATGTCGGGGTAGAGGGGGAAGCCGGCCAGGAGTTCTTCCACCCTCTCCCGTACCCGGCGCATGACTTCCTCCGACCCCATGTTCTTCACCATCATGGCTATGAGGTCGGCGATCTCGACCATCTCCGCCTCCTTCATGCCCCGGGTGGTCACCGCCGGCGTGCCGAGGCGGATGCCGCTCGTGACCGTGGGAGGCTTGTCGTCGAAGGGGATGTTGTTCTTGTTGGCGGTGATTTTAACCGCGTCCAGCGCCTGTTCGGCCTCGCTGCCGGTGAGGCCGAGAGGGCGCAGGTCCACGAGCAGGAGGTGGGTGTCCGTGCCGCCGGAAACCAGCCGCAGGCCCCGCTCCCGCAGGGCCTCCGCCATGGCCCTGGAGTTCCTCACTATCTGCTCGGCGTACTGCGCGAACTCCGGTCGCGAAGCCTCCAGGAGGGCCACCGCCTTGGCCGCGATCACGTGCATCAGGGGCCCGCCCTGGATGCCGGGAAATATGGCGTGGTCCAGTTCCTGGGCGAAGCGCTCCCTGCAGAGGATCATGCCCCCCCGCGGGCCGCGCAGTGTCTTGTGGGTGGTGGTGGTGACGAAATCGGCGTGGGGGACGGGGTCGGAATGGACCTTCCCCACCACCAGGCCCGCGAAATGAGCCATGTCCACCATGAACAGGGCACCCACCTCGTCGGCGACGGCGCGGAAGGCCGCGAAATCTATGTCGCGGGGGTAGGAGCTGCCTCCGGCGATGATCATCCTGGGGCGGCACCTGCGTGCTGCTTGCGTTATCTCCTCGAAGTCCAGCGTCTCCGTTTCCCGGTTCACGCCATAGGAATGGGCATCGTAGAGGGTGCCGCTGATATTGGCGGCGGAGCCGTGCGTGAGGTGGCCCCCCGCGGTCTTCTCCATGCCCAGGATGGTGTCTCCGGGCTCGAGGGCGCAGAAATACACGGCGGTGTTGGCCTGGGCGCCGGCGTGGGGCTGGACGTTGGCGTGTTCCGCGTTGAAGAGGGCCTTGGCCCGCGCCACGGCCAGTTCCTCGGCGACATCCACGCACTCGCAGCCGCCGTACCACCTGTGCCCGGGATATCCCTCCGCGTACTTGTTGGTCAGCACCGTCCCCGCCGCTTCCAGCACGGCCCGCGAGGGGAAGTTCTCCGAGGCGATGAGCTCGATCTTGTGGCGCAGCCGGTAGAGTTCGTTGCGGACGACCTGCGCTATCTCGGGGTCGGCCTTCGCTATCTCGTCAAGACCGCTCATGCGTTTTTTCCTCCGTATCGCCGCTCGATCTCGGTTAATTTGTCCAGCCGCCGGGAATGGCGCCCCCCCTCGAAGGGCGTCTCCATCCACACGCGGACGATCTCCGCCGCCATGCCGGGCCCGATAACCCTCGCCCCCATGCTGAGGACGTTGGCATCGTTGTGCAGGCGGCTGTAACGCGCGGTGTAGAGGTCGTTGCATGCCGCCGCCCTCGCCCCGGGCAGCCTGTTCGCGGCCATGGCCATGCCCACGCCGGTGCCGCAGATGGCTATCCCCCTCTCGGCCTCGCCCGAGGCCACGCGCCGCGCCACCCTCTCGCCGAAGTCCGGCCAGTCGCAGGATTCGTCCGAAAAGGCGCCTTCGTCCAGCACTTCGTGCCCCGCCTGCGCTAGGCACCCGGCGACCACGTCCTTGAGGGCGAAACCGGCGTGGTCGCATCCGAGGGCTACTTTCATGTCCTTTATTCACTCCCGTCTTGCTCGCGGGAGGAGGGCGCTGCTCGAGGCTCCTCCCTACTCCTCGCCGACCGTCTCGGGGCGGCCGAAAAGCGCTGGCAGGATATCGTCCAGTGACCTCTCGATATCCTCGGCCACGCCCAGATAGACGCGAAGGGAACTTCCGATGGGGTCAATTATATCAGAGGCATGCGACTGGATATCGGCGATAAAGCCGCCGGCCGGGACGCACTCCCGCAGTATCTCGAAGATCTTGGCGATGCGCGTGCGCGCCTCGCGCTCGTCCCGTACCGTCTCCTCCCCCAGCCGCGATATTATATCCCCCGACCGGAACGAGAGGTACTTCAGCGTGGTGCTCCACTTCAAGGCCTGCTGTTCCAGTCTCCCGACATGCAGCAGGTGCTCCCGGGCCATGGCCAGGACGACGTCCGCTTTGAGCAGGAGGCCGGGGGTGAGCCCGGAGGCGCGGTGGGGCTCCAGGTCGATGCCCCAGAGGTCCATGGCCTGTATGGCCGAGGAGGTGGCGGGAGTGCTCTCGATGGCCGAGGATCCCGCGGAGTGTACTTCCACATGCGCCGCCAGGCCGGGGTAGCCTCTGATCAACGTGGATTGGAAGAGGCCTTCCGCCATGGGGCTGCGGCACAGGTTTCCCGTGCATACGAACAGGATGTTTATCAGCTCTACCCCTCCGCGCCATTCCCCGACAGCCTTCACTTCTCGGAGAAGGTCCCTCTCTTCAAGACCCGCCTGAGGTCAGCCTCCGTTATCTCGCCCCGCCGCAAGACCTTGATCCCGTCCTCCCCGACCTCGGCGACCGTGGACGGCTGGCCTGAGCCTGCGTCCCCACCGTCCACCGCGATCCCGACCTTGCGCAGCAGCCCGGCGTCTATATCGCCGAAAGACGACGGCGCCTCTCCGCCCGAGGGGTTCGCGCTGGTAACCGCGAGAGGGCCGCTTATCCCCAGCAGGTGGAGGAGAAACGGGCTGTTAGGGATCCTTATCCCCAGTGTCTTCGAACCCCGCGCCACGTTGTCTTTCCAGGGAACGTCCCCCACACGCACGACCAGGGTCAACGGCCCAGGCCAGAACTCCCCCATGCGCCACACGTTTTCGCTCAGCTCCGGCGCCGCGAGCGCCGCCGCTTCGCCGATTTCGGAGACCATTATCACCAGCGCCTTTCCCTCCTCCCTTCCCTTCGCCTCGAAGACGGCTCTCACCGCCCCCGAAAGATCGGCCCTCGCCGCCAATCCATAGACGGTGTCGGTGGGCAGGATGACCAGCCCTCCGGCATCGAGGACTTCCTTGCACCTCTCGGCGCCCAGGAGGGGATCCGTATCGCGCAACCGCAGTATCTCCGTCATGGTTCCATTATATCCGGTATACGCCTGCCGGGCATCGCCAATAGCCGTCACAGACTGCAACCTTCTTGGGGTCAGACCCCATGCGTGTTGCAGTCCGGCGGGCGCGCAGGCATATGATAAGGGGTTCTTCTGCAATAAATGTGGACGAATAGGGGATGAGGATGGTCAACTCACCCACCCACAATAATTGCAGAAGAACCTGATAAGGAGACAGACAAGGAGATGGCGGCCTTGCCGTTAAATAATCTTGGTGACAGGCTGGGTTTTTCCTAATGTCGCCGCACATCGCTGACGATAATAAATAGTCAGAACGGCGATTATACAATTCCGCGTGAGAGCAGGTATGGACGAAGAAAAGAACGGCCTCGGCAAGGAACCGCGGAGCGGCCAGGACGAGGAGGAACTGGCGCGCAAGGCGGTCGAACTCCTCATCGCCCTCAATGCCGCCACGATCAACATCCACATGTACCCACCCACCAGCGACATGATCGCCGCCTCGGTGGAGACCGCCTACGCCCGCATGGATCCCCTCCTCACCCACGCCGGGAAGTTGACCCTGGGGGAGGCCGACAACCTTCTGCTGGTAAACGGGGAGAAACTGCACGACCGCGACCAGGCCAGGCCCCCCGTTCTATCATTTCTCGACGGCCTGCGCCGCAGGGACGTATACAGCATCACCTTCTCCGTGGGAATGGAACAGGAGGAGTTCCTCAAGTTCCTGTACATCATGGCGAAAGAGCCGGAGGAACTACGGCAGCTCGGGGGGATGGCAGAGGAGATGGGGCGCCAGGGCTGTTACCATATACTGGTAAATGAAAAACGCTTCGTCTCGGTGAGCGACGACGAGGTGATAGCATCCGAAGTCCTCGAGGAAGAAAAGGCCGGGGAGGCGCGCTTCAAGGAAGAGGAGCTGCTGCGCCTGAACGAGAAACTCAAGGACGAGAGGTTCGTGAGCTATATAACCGGCAAGGAAAGCAGGAAAGCCGCTGGCGAGGATACCATACACGACGTGATGGGAAATCCCCCCCGCCTGGGCCTGCTGCTCCGCCAGGCGGTGCGGGAGATCGTGGTGGAGGAAGAGGACCCCGAAGCGGCCCTGGACCTGGTCTGCGATACTCTGGAGAGAACGGCTCTCCTGCTCAAGGAGCTGGACGACGACGAGCTGCGGCGCATGGACGCCGAGGAGACCGCCCGGGCCGCCGCCTTTCTCGAGCCGTCCGAGCTCAAGGGTTACCTCCTGAGGGACATGCCCGAAGCCCTGCGGGAATTCGAGCTGCGCAAGGCGATCCTTGACGGCCTGCGCGAGAACAAGGTGCTAGACCTCCTGGAGAGCACTATCCGCGAACATGAATCCCTGCAGCGGGTGGTGGACGATCCCGAGGCGGCCTTCGCCCCCGAGCAGGAGTTGCGCTACCATGACCTCTCCGCCCTCATCGACGAGATCTACCAGGCCTCGGTGGGCAAACCATGGGAATCCCGGGTCAGCGACCGCATCTTCCAGGCGGACATGTGGAAGAAGATCGTCAACGGCACCAGCGAGAAGGGCGGCGCCGGTGAGAGCACCCTCGTCTACCAGATCAGCAACATGCTGGTCTCGGAAGGCCTGACCCTGGACATCGACGAACTCACGGCGGACCTCACCATCGACGAGAACATCCCCCGCCTGCTGCAGAAGCTCTACCGCGCCCGCCGCCACGACACGGTATTGAAACTGGTCGAGAACCTCCTCGACAACCTGGAGGATATGAGCCCCGAGATAAGGTTGAAGACGGCCGAGACCCTGCGCAACATACCGGCCGCCCTGGAGATGAGCCTCCACCTGCAGGATTTCCCCGTCGCCTACGAGATGAAGGACCGCCTCCTCGAGAGGCTGGAGAGGGAACGGGAGTTGAGCGAGGTCTATACCACCCTGGCCGCATGCCTGGCCAGCCTGGCCCAGACCTTCGTCCTCTCGCAGGACTACGATGCCGCCCTGGAGATAATCGATACCTTCTGGCGCCACAACAGCGCCGACGATACGCGCAAGCCGGAACAGCGGCGCACCGCCCTGGAGGCCGTGGCCACCGTCGCCAGCCCCGAGGTGCTGGACAACCTCGCGGACATCCTGCGCGAGGGCGACATCCAGACCATCACCGAGGTGGCGGAGATCCTCATCAAGTTCGAGGAAAAATCGGTCCAGCCCCTCATCCAGGTCCTCAAGGACAGCGAGGACCTCCTGGTGAGGCGGGTGACCTTCGAAGCCCTGGAGAACATCGGGAAGGACGCCATTCTCACCCTCATCAACGACCTCGAGAAGTACAACCCCTGGCACATGTACCGCAACATCATCTCCATCCTGGCGGAGATCGGGAACCGCTCCATCATCCAGTCGCTGGCGCGCTTCATCAAGCACCAGAACCCCGAGGTGCGCCGGGAGACCATCAAGGCCCTCTCCAAGATCCGCACCCCCGAGACCATATCCCTGCTCATCGAAGCCCTGAACGACCGGGACGAGCAGGTACAGAAGGAGGCTTGCATCGGCCTGGGGCGCATGCGGGACGTCTCCACCGCGCCCGTCCTCATGGATGTATTAAAACCCCCGCGCAGCTTCAGGAAGGAACGCCGCCGCACCAACGCCGTGAAGACGGCCGCCCTGTGGGCACTGGGGGAGATCGGGGATTATTCCGCCATTCCCTTCTGCCGGGACATACTGCAGAAACGCTCGTGGTTGCCCTTCATGGGTAAGAGCAAAGAGGATCTGCGCGCCGCCGCCGCCCTCGCCCTGGGCAGGATCGGCAGCGACGAGTGCCGCGATATCCTCCAGCACTACAGCGGCGACAGGAACGATGCCGTGCGGCGGGCGGCCATGGAGGGCCTCAGGAGCATCCAGCGCAGAAGAGTGGTCACCACCATGGAGGAAAA
Organism: uncultured Actinomycetota bacterium; assembly: GCA_964592775.1. Classification (GTDB taxonomy): domain Bacteria; phylum Actinomycetota; class Geothermincolia; order Geothermincolales; family RBG-13-55-18; genus SURF-21. Next base: position 176 of record CAZQFX010000022.1, on the reverse strand, counting down.
GCAGCCCGCCGCCGAAGAGAGCGGTATCCAGACCCACCAGGTGTGATACTTCTTTCGAAACGTTTTTTCAGCACCGCGTTTACACGATTGGTTCTTCTCCCAGAAGTGTGGGTAGAGAGATGCAAGTGATTTAGCGCGAGTACGGAAAAGAGCTGGCAGTTAAGGTATGGGCACAC
>CAZQFX010000021.1:23293-25556 GCA_964592775.1 uncultured Actinomycetota bacterium | reverse complement strand
CTCTCCCAAAATCGCGGCAAAATAGGCCTCATAATGGAGGGCGAACTGTCAATAACGGGCCATTTCGGTGAATATGTGGAGAGCGATATGTCTGGCGCGGGGTTTGTGCGACAGCCTCAACCTCGGTCGGATATTTCATATCGGAGGAAATGAACGGGAGGAGCGGTATCCCGCGCAGGATGCAGTTCGTTCTGGCTTAACGGGCGCTCTCATGTAAGGAGCGGGATGCGGCGGCGTGGCGACGGACCCCGCCATCGCGGGGGGCAGCCCCCGTGACCATCCACTCCAGACATAGCCATGCCTTGGGTGGCTATGTCAGCGCATCTTCTTCACGAAAACGGCGTTGGCCAGGTGCCAGCCGACGGTTCGTTTCTGCTTTCCCACCAGAGTCTGGAGAGGACCCTTGAAGGGGTCCTTGGCCTCGATCCTAATCTTTACCCCCGGCTTGATCCCCAGCGAGGCCATGAAGCACAGCATCTCGGGATCGTCGTCTTTCACGCTCACCACCTGGGCCATCTCGCCGGGTTCGAGCGAATAAAGGCTCACCTCGTCCACCCGGGCATCCTCCGCCTTGGAGGGGATGGGATAGCCGTGAGGGCACACCTTGGGGCGGTTGAGAGCCGAATACAGCCTGCGCTCGATTTCCTCCGAGATGTTGTTCTCGAAATGGAGCGCCTCTTCGTGCGCCTCGTGCCATTCGAACCCCAGCATGTCGGTGAGGAACCTCTCCACGATGCGGTGCCTGCGGATGGCCTGCACAGAAAGCTTCTCCCCTTCCGGCGTGAGGGTGATCCCGTGGTAGGGGACGTAGTTTATGAGGCCGTTCTGCGCCAGCCGCTTCAGCATATCGGTCACCGTGGAGGGGGCGACCTTCATGGAGTCGGCGAGGGCCGAGGTGGTCACGGGGCTCGAGACCTGTTCCAGGCGGAAGATGTGTTTCAGGTACTCTCCGAACTGGTCTTTGCTCACGGCAGTCTTGGGTATCTTGGGCGCGCCCCCTTTTGGTGCGTTCATGATTCCTCCCTGAAGGGCTTGAAATTTTGAACACCCCAAATTATAATTTCGACATCCCGAATTTTCAATAGCGCCATCGGATGCACCATGTTGTACCATGTTGAGAAGACCAAGCGCTTCGGACGATAATGGCGGGAAGGTTACAGGCAGCAGGCCTTTGATGATATAAGACAAGGGACGTTCGCGGGATAGTGGCCGAGGATACGCTAGAGGAAGGAGTGTGATATGGAGTACTGGGCGCTGGGCACCGGAGGCGCGGCCTTGGTCGGCCTGCTCATGGCCTTTGTCTATGCCAGGATGGTCAGCAAGGAGGGGGCCGGCGACGAAAAGATGCAGTCGATAGCCGGCGCCATCCGCGAGGGAGCCATGGCGTTCATCAGGCGCGAGTACCAGGTGCTGGCAGGTTTCGTGATCATCGTCTTCGCCCTCATCGCCATCTTCATCTGGTACGTGCCTCCCGGAGGCGGCGATAGCACCTATACCGGCATCTATACCGCCATCGCCTACGCGTTAGGTGCCGCCTGCTCCATGGCGGCGGGTTTCATAGGCATGAACATCGCGACTAAGGCCAATGTCCGTACGACCCACGGCGCCGAGCGAGGCACCATGGACGCCCTGGTCATCGCCTTCCGCGGGGGAGCGGTGATGGGGCTGACCGTGGCGGGCTTGGGCCTTCTGGGCCTGTCCGTCGTCTACCTCGTCTTCGTCGTGTGGTGGAAGGTGATAACCGATCCGGCAGGCCAGGCGGCCATTATCGCCGGGTTCAGCCTGGGCGCCAGCTCCGTAGCCCTCTTCGCCCGCGTGGGCGGCGGCATATACACCAAGGCCGCTGACGTGGGTGCCGACCTGGTGGGGAAGGTAGAGGCCGGCATCCCCGAGGACGATCCCCGCAACCCGGCTGTCATCGCGGACAACGTCGGCGACAACGTGGGGGACGTCGCGGGCATGGGTGCCGACCTCTACGAATCCTACGTGGGTTCCATCGTCGCCCCCATAGCCCTGGCGGCGACCGTTTTCGCCACTTCCGGGGTGGCTGGAGACGTGACGAGGGGCATGCTGCTGCCCCTGCTCATCGCCGGCGTGGGCATCCTCGCCTCGATCCTGGCGAGCTTTTTCGTCAGGGCCAAGGAGGGCAGCCATCTCTCCCGGGCCCTCAATTCCGGGAGCTACGCGGCCGCAATCCTCACCACCGCGGGGACGGTTCCGCTGGTCCTGCTCTGGCTGAAGGACGTCCGGGAAGTTCAGAACC
>CAZQFX010000021.1:2466-23264 GCA_964592775.1 uncultured Actinomycetota bacterium | reverse complement strand
GATAGTCGCGGGCCTCGCGGCTGGGCTGGCCATCGGCTGGGTGTCGGAGTTCTACACTTCGGACAAGTATAAACCGGTGAAGGAAATCGCGAGCGCCTCCCGGACCGGACCCGCCACGACCATCCTCTCGGGTATCTCCCAGGGCATGGAGAGCACGGCCGGCGCGATCTTATTCCTGGTGGCCGCCATCGCCGGAGCATATATCGCCGGCGACTGGGCCATGCCCAACGTGGCCAACAGCGGGGTTTACGGTATCGCGCTGGCAGCCATCGGCATGCTTTCCACCACCGGCATGACGGTCTCGGTGGACGCCTACGGCCCCATCGCCGACAACGCCGGCGGCATCTCGGAGATGAGCGGAAAGCCACCCGAAGTAAGGAAGATAACCGACAGCCTGGACTCCCTCGGGAACACCACGGCCGCCATCGCCAAGGGCTTCGCCATCGCGTCGGCGGGCGTCACGGCGCTCGCCCTCTTCACCGCCTACACCAGCGCGGTGGGAATAGACAACATCAACCTTCTGAAATGGCAGACGGTGGTGGGATTGTTCCTCGGCGGCATGTTCCCGTTCCTCTTCTCGTCCATGGCCATCAAGGCGGTTGGCCAGGCGGCCTCCAACATGATCGAGGAGGTGCGCCGCCAGTTCCGTGACATCCCGGGGCTCCGGGAGGGTAAGGAGGGGGTCAGACCGGAATACGCGAAGTGCGTCGACATCAGCACCAAGGCGGCGCTCAAGCGCATGATCCCGCCGGCCTCCATAGCCATAATAAGCCCGGTGATCATCGGGCTCTGGGACGTCGAAGCCTTGGCCGGATACCTGGCGGGCGCCCTGGTAGCGGGTTTCCTCATCGCCATTTTCATGGCTAACGCCGGTGGTGCCTGGGACAATGCCAAGAAGTATATCGAGGCCGGCAACCTGGGAGGGAAAGGGACTCCGGTCCACGCCGCGGCGGTGGTGGGGGATACGGTCGGAGACCCCTTCAAGGACACCGCCGGCCCGTCCATGAACATCATGATCAAGGTGATGTCGGTTATCGCTCTCGTCTTCGCCCCCCTGTTCATCAAGTGAAGTAACGTAACGTATATTAGAAGAAGGGCCGGGTTTCGACCCGGCCTTATTTCGTGGGTGCGCGGATGTATGCGTGCCAGGCCTTCACGTTCGGAAACGTGAAGGCGCAGGCACCGTCGCGCCACCCCCCGGGTGGCGCTGCCGCTTACGCGGTGCAAACCGTCGCATAAGAAGGATGCTTGACGGTCTTTGTCTAAATATGGTACGTCTATTTGCCGTATGAACGCCTAGGATGGGATGAGATGACATGAAACTGATAATAACGGAAAAGAACACGACGGCCAGGCGCATAGCGACCATCCTCTCGGATGGCAAGGCGCGCCCCACGGAGAAATCCCGCAACCCCGTATATGCCTTCGACGCGAACGGGGACGAGGTGCGCTGCATCGGTTTGAAGGGCCATATCCTCAAGGTGGATTTCCCGCCACGGTATCAGCAGTGGCAGGACGTCGAGCCGCGCGAGTTGATACGCGCCGACATCGTCAAGGTCCCCACCAACAAGGCGCTGATCAAGAACATCCAGAGCGAGGCCAGGAGGGCGGACGAGGTGATCATCGCCACCGACTTCGACCGCGAGGGAGAACTCATCGGCGTGGACGCCATCAACAAGATAAGGGAGGTGCGCCCGGACCTGCCGGTGAAGAGAGCCCGTTTCTCGGCCCTCACGCCGGTGGAGATCAAGAAGGTGTTCGCGCACCTCGAGGACCCGTACTACGACCTCGCCTCGGCGGGGGAGGCGCGGCAGGACATCGACCTCATCTGGGGGGCGAGCCTTACCAGGTTCATCAGCCTCGCCTCCACCCGGCTGGGAAAGCATTTCCTCTCCGTGGGGAGGGTGCAGAGCCCTACCCTGGCCCTCATCGTGGACCGGGAGAAGGAACGCAAGGCCTTCGTGTCCACCCCCTTCTGGACCCTGAAGATCTGCTGCGTGAAGGGAGGCGAGACCTTCCAGGCCGTCCATGCCAGGGAACGCTTCCCCGCGGAGGAAGAGGCGCGGGGGGCGCTCTCGCGCCTGGAGAAGACGGCGCTGGTCAGGGAGGTAAAAACCACGGAGAGGAGCGTCAAGCCCCCCATCCCCTTCAACACCACCGGCCTGCTCGCCGCCGCCGCCTCGCTGGGATTCACGGCGGCCAAGGCCATGAGCATCGCCGAGAACCTGTACATGAACGGCCATATCAGCTATCCGCGCGTGGACAACACCGTCTATCCGCCCTCCCTGGACCTGCGGGGCATATTGCGGGAGCTGTCGGCCGTCCCGGAATTCGCGGACGGCGTCGCGTCCCTGCTTGTGAAGGACAAACTGACCCCAACGCGCGGCAAGAAGCAGACCACGGACCATCCCCCCGTCCACCCCACGGCCGCGGCCGACCGCGCCAGGCTGTCCCCGCAGGAATGGAAGATCTACGAGCTGGTGGCGCGCCGTTTCATGGCCACCCTGGCCGGGGACGCGGTGGTGCTCTCGGTGCGCGCCGATCTCGATTGCGGCCCCGAGCCCTTCGTCGCCCGCGGCAGCCGCGCGGCGGAGGAGGGATGGTACCGCTATTACCCTTACGGGCGCAAGAAGGAGGTCGTGCTCCCCCATCTCGAGGAGGGAGACGTGGTGCGCGTGGAGGAACCTCCGGAGTTGAAGAGAGGCGAGACGCAGCCTCCGCCCCGCTACAACCAGGGGAAGCTCATCGAGAAGATGGAGGAGCTGGGGCTGGGCACCAAGTCCACCCGCCACTCCATCATCGAAGGCCTGTACGGGAGGGGCTACATCTACGGGGATCCCATGACTCCCAGCGAGACGGGCATCTCGGTCACCGAGGCCCTGCGCAAGTACGCGGGCGTCATCTCTTCGCCGGAGATGACCTCGGCGCTGGAGCGGGATATGGACGCCATCGCCGAGGGCGCGGAGACGCAGGAGGAGGTAGTGGACAAGTCCCGCGACATGCTCGCCGAGGTGATGCACCTGCTGGAGAACAGCAAGGAAGAGGTGGCCGCCGAGATCCGCAACGGCATCAAGGAGGACCGCATCCTGGGCACCTGCCCGAGCTGCGGATGCAACCTGCGCATCGTGCGGGCGAAGAAGAGCAAGAAGAGGTTCGTGGGCTGCAGCGGCTACCCGGAGTGCACCACCACCTACCCCCTGCCCCAGACCGGGAGCATCATGCCCACGGGAGAGGTATGCCCCGATTGCAACTCGCCAAAGGTGCGGGTGGTGAACAAGGGCCGCCGCCCCTGGACCTTCTGCCTCGACCCCGACTGCCCCACCAAGAAAGAGGCCAGATCCAAGGCCCAAGAAGGAGCCGCGGATTAGCGCCCGAGCCCGGGGATAACGGTCCTCGCTCCGCACTCGCAGGATGCAGAATCGTATAGCCTGGACAAGCATTCATGAGCGCGGCCTTCTGACGGATATACTGCTCGCGAAGGTCGCTTCGGACCGACCCACGGTTCTCGGGCGGGGTTTCCATACAGGTTTTGTCCCCGTCGAGATCGCCCGATCTCTTGCGGTTACAAATCCCACCCGGGGTCAGCCCTGGAACGGGATCAAATCCCACCCGGGGTCATCCCACCCGGGGTCAGCCCTGGAACGGGATCGGCAGGGGTATGGAGCCTGTTGCATAAACCTCGTACGAATCTGGCTCTCCCAAAATTGCGGCAAAATAGGCATCATAATGGAGGGCGAACCGTCAATAACGGGCCATTTCGGTGAATATGTGGAGGGCAATATCTCTGACGCAGGGTTTGTGCGACAGCCTCATGTGGAGGGCAATATCTCTGACGCAGGGTTTGTGCGACAGCCTCCTGCGACAGCCTCCATACTGCGGGAAATCCGTGTGCTTGGCACCCATCACCGGAGCACAGGGGGGGTGTGAGATTTGCGCGCATTCAAAGGCTTATAGGAAAATAGCTTATGCGTGTCGCGACGGGGAAAGGAGGGTCCATGTACAGGGTGACCATCGTCGGTGCCGGACAGGTGGGCTCGACTACGGCCATGCGGGTGGCGGAGAGCGGCCTGGCGGACGTGGCGCTCATCGACATCTACGGCGAGCTGGCGCGGGGTAAGGCTCTGGACATCTCCCAGGCCCTGCCGCTCACCTCTTCCGCCGCGAAGGTGGTGGGGGGCGGCGATTACCGGCTGGCCGCCGGCAGCGACATCGCGGTGGTCACGGCCGGATTCCCCCGCGAGCCGGGCATGTCGCGTTCGGACCTCCTGGACAAGAACGCGTCGGTGGTCAAAGAGGTGGTCGAAGCCCTGAAGGAAGAGGCGCCCGGCTGCGTCATGATCATGGTCACCAATCCCCTGGACGAGATGACCCACCTGGCATGGAGGATAACGGGATGGGACCGGCACAGGATCATGGGCATGGCGGGACTGCTCGACGGCTCCCGCCTCGCGTACTTCGCCGCCGACGAACTGGATATCCCACCCGGCAGGGTGCTGCCCATGGTCCTGGGCAGCCACGGCGACGCCATGCTCCCCCTGGCGCGGTTCACCACCGTGGACGGGGTTCCGCTGAGCGAGCATCTCCCCGCCGCGAAGCTGCGCGAGCTGGAGGAGCGGACCAGGGACGCGGGAGCGGAGATAGTGGCGCTGCTCAAGAAGGGGAGCGCATATTACGCCCCCTCGGCATGCGTGGCCCGTATGGCCGGCGCGATCCTGGCCGACGAGGGCTGCGAGGTCGCGGCCAGCGTACGGCTGCAGGGGGAATACGGCCTCGAAGGCGTGTCTCTAGGCGTGCCGGTGATCCTGGGGCGCGGGGGGTGGAAGGAAGTGGTGGAACTGGAGCTGCTTCCCGCGGAGCGCGAAGGGCTGGAGGCATGCGCCCGCATGATAAAAGTGAGGTTGGACGAGCTGGATGAGTGGCTCGAGGGTTCTCGCTCCTGAGGAGATAACCGCGGCGGTGGAGGAGTTGGCCGTCAAGGCCAGCCTGGACCTTCCCGCGGACGTGGAGGAGAGCCTGCGGCTCGCGGCGGAGGCCGAATCGAAGCCGCTGGCGCGCTATGCGCTGAGGATGCTGGTGGAGAACGCGGACATAGCGAGGCGGGAAGGCCTCCCGCTATGCCAGGACACCGGCATGTTCCACCTCTTCATCGAATTGGGCGGGGGGACGGCCCTGCCGCACGGCTATATGGCGGCCGCGGACGAAGGCCTGCGCGCGGCCACGGTAAATATTCCCCTGAGATCATCCCTGGTGGACGACCCCCTCTTCGGCCGCGCCAACCGCGGAGACAACACCCCGGTAGTCGTCCACGTGGACGAGGGAGGCCCGGCGGGGGGTGCGCGCCTCAGCCTGCTGGCGAAGGGCGGGGGCAGCGAGAACGCCACCCGCCTGTCCATGCTCCTGCCCGGCGAGGGCGAGGAGGGCGTCGGGAGGGTGGTGATGGAGACGGTGCGCATGAAGGGCGCACAGGCCTGCCCTCCCATCGTGGTGGGGGTGGGGATCGGATCCGACGCGGCGGGAGCCGTCGAGCTGGCGCTGAAGAGCCTTCTGCGGCCGCTGGGAAGCCGCCATCCTCGCGGAGAACTGGCACGACTGGAGGAGGAGCTGCTGGGGTCAATCAACGCCCTTGGCATCGGCGCGGCGGGGCTGGGCGGCGACGTGACCGCGCTGGGCGTCCTTGTCGAGGAGGCGCCGGCCCATATCGCCAGCCTCCCCGTGGCGGTGGCCCTCTGCTGCCACTCCCTGCGGCGCTGCACCATAGAGGTATGAGATGGGCAAAGGCGACAGCGGTAAGGCAATGGCGGCCGGCACCGAACCCGGCGGCGAAGAATACGCGGAGCATCCCGTCAAGACGAAGGGGCCGTTCCAGCGCACCGATCAAAACCTGCAGATCAAGCCCTCCGCCTACAAGGACCTCTTCCGCAACCGCGGCTTCCTCCTCCTCTGGTCGGGGCAGATGGTCTCCGCCATCGGCGACTGGGTCATCGTCGCCGTCCTCTTCGCCTACGTCGATCAGATCTCCGGGGGCAAGAGCTACGCCATCAGCATCATGATGCTGGCGAAGTTCCTACCCGCGGTCCTCCTCGGGTTCCTGGCCGGCATCATCATCGACCGGCTAGACCGCAAGCGGACCCTCATCATGTGCGACCTGAGCCGGGCCGTCCTGGTGCTGATGCTGCCCTTCGCCGGCAGCCTGTGGTTGATCTGCATCCTGGTGTTCGTCATCGAGACCTTCAGCATCATCTACGGGCCGGCCAAGGACGCCTCCATCCCCGACATGGTGGAGACGGAGCAACTGACCAACGCCAACTCCCTCAACATGCTCACCCTCTACGCCTCCATGGCCTTCGGCACCGCCATCGCCGGCAGTATCATCGGGTTGTTCACCTGGCTGACCAGGGTGAACCCCGGCTTCATGGGCAAATACGTGGACCCCAACAAGGCGGCTTTCGTGATAGACTCCCTCACCTTCCTCGTCTCCGCCTGGCTCATCTACCACATAAGTTTCAAACGCCGCGCCAGGGAGGAAAGGGTGCCGATGTCCACCGGCCAGGTCAAGAAAGATTTCACGGAGGGGTTCGACTACCTGCGCCACAACCGCCTCACCCGCATCGTTCTCACCCTCACTCTCGCCTGTTTCCTGGGCGGGGGGACGATCTACGTGCTCACCGTGGGCTTCGTCAAATATGTCCTGGGGGGGAGCAACTCCGATTTCATGTACATCCTCACTACGCTGCTTTTCGGCATGATGGGCGGCTCCATCCTGGCGGGGGCGCTCAAGGACCGCATCCGCAAGGAGCGCATCCTGGGCCTGACCATCGCCGGCTTCGGCGCCGGGGTGCTCGTCTTCTCTCTGCTGACCGTATGGTGGCTCTCCTTCATGGTCGTGTTCGCCGGGGGCGTGTTCATGGGCTACGCCATCGTGGGCATGGTCACCCTGCTGCACGAGACCCTGGAGGAGGAGTTCAGGGGGCGCGCCTTCGCCACCATCCAGGTGATAATGAGAGCGTCCATCTTCCTCTCCATCATGCTGGCGGGGCCCCTGGCCGACCTCATCACGGGATTCGGCCGCAGGCTGGGCTTCGACCCCCTATCGCTGGGATTCATGCGCCTGGGAGGTTCCTTCCAGGGGGATATAGACGGCAAGGTCGCCGACTTCAATTACCTGCTCAACGGCCCCCAGTTGATCCTGTTCATCGGGGGCATCGTCATCCTCTTCGCCGGGCTCTACGGGCACCGCTCCTTTCACCGCTACTTCGGCTGGCACATCCACGACAAGATCTTCGTGAGGAGGCAGGCCGCCCAGGAGACGGAATGGGAGCCGGCGGGGGAGGGCGCTGGCGTATGTGAAGGTGAGGCGGCAGAGAGCGGGGAGACCACCGCGGGAAGGATCAGGGACGGGATGGAGTACCTCTCCGAAGCGGAGCTTGTGCCGGAGGAGGAGTTGTCGGGGATGCCCGCGCGCGACGGCGGGGGAGATGCCGGCGAAGCGGAAGGGGTGGGACGAGACGAGGGGAGCGGAAAGAGTGGGGAAGAAGAGACGGCTGGATAACGGCGGGGAGCCGGAGGCCAGGCGGGTAAGCCTCCCGCTGGCCCCGGATATACGCGAGGAGCTGAGGGCGGGGGACCTCATCCTGCTTTCGGGCCGCATGATCACCGCGCGCGACCAGGCCCACCGCAGGATGGTGCGGGCGCTGGAGCGGGGGGAGCCCCTGCCGGTCGAGCTGCGTGGCGAAACCATATATTACGCGGGACCCAGCCCGGCCCCGGAGGGAAAAACGGCGGGTTCGGTGGGCCCCACCACCGCGGCGCGCATGGACCCCTACACCCCGCGCCTGGCTGCCGAGGGCGTGGCGGTCTTCATCGGCAAGGGACCGCGTTCCCCGGAGACGCGCCGCGCCCTGCGGGAATACGGCGCGCTGTACCTGGCGGGAGTGGGCGGGGCGGCGGCACTGCTCGGCTCCAGGGTCCGCTCCATCAGGCTAGCCGCCTACGAGGACCTCGGCCCCGAGGCGGTATACGAGATGGAGGTGGAGGAATTCCCGGTGGTGGTAGCCTGCGACCTCTCCGGAGGCGACGTTTTCTCCCACCTCCCGGCGGCGGGCATGGTGTAATATAGTAATGCCGTTCTGGAATGACGAGAAGAGAGGGGACAATGGCGGGCCGCAGCGAACGCACCAAGGGAGGCAAAGGGAAGAGCCTGTTCATAAGCTTCGAGGGGGCGGAAGGAGCGGGCAAGACCACGCAGATGAACATGCTGCACGCCCATCTCTTGCGCATGAACGTGGACGTGGTGGCGACGCATGAACCGGGCGGGACGCGTATCGGGGAGGAGATACGCCGCATCATCCTCAACCCGGTCTTCCAGGAGATGCACCCCATGACGGAGACCATCCTCTACGCCGCGGACAGGTCGCAGCACTTCTACGAGGTCATCAAGCCGGCCCTGGACGCCGGCAAGGTGGTGATCTGCGACCGCTTCATCGATTCCTCCCTCGCTTACCAGGGGGTCGCGCGCAGGATCGGCATGGAGGGAGTCCAGAACCTGAACGAGTGGATCACCGACGACCTCTACCCCGACATCACCTTCCTGCTGGACATACCGTTCCGCGTGGGATTGAAGCGCCTGCAGGAGAGGAAGAAGGCCCTTGACCGCATCGAGGGCGAGGCGCAGTCCTTCCACGAACAGGTGCAGGAGGCGTACAGGACCCTGGCGAAGTTCTTTCCCCGGCGGTTCGTCACCCTCGACGGGGCGGACAAGCCGGAGAACATCCACCACTACGTGATGCAGGAAGTCACCAAGCTCCTGGGCTGACCGTCCCGCCGGACGTGCGTGTACACGGCGGGGTGGCCGGGCGTACCTCCGTTTACCGACACCGCATCACGGGCGTTTCCCCCTGAGGAGGAGGACGGAAATAGAAGATATGGACTGCGGCGGATGGGAGGAGATCTACGGCCAGGAAAAGGCCGTGGCCTTCCTCGGGGAAACCCTGAAGCGGGGCGAGGTTCCCCACGCCCTCATGTTCACCGGTCCCCGCGGCGCGGGCAAATACAGCACCGCACTGCTGTTCGCGGCCGCGCTCCTCTGCCCGGAGGGGGAGCCGGACGCCTGCGCCTCGTGCCGCAAGGTCGCCAGGGGGGTACACCCCGACCTGCATCTCGTGGAGGCCGAGGTGAGCCAGATCCTCATCGACCAGGTTCGCGACCTCGAGAGGGAGCTTAACCTGAAACCGAAGGAGTCGCGCCGCAAGGTGGCCATCATCGACGAGGCCGAGGCGATGAACCAGCAGGCCGCCAACGCCTTCCTCAAGTCCCTCGAGGAACCGCCCCCGGAGACTTATATCATCCTGGTGGTGGAGAGCAGGGAAGCCCTGCTGCCGACGGTCGCCTCGCGCTGCCACGAGGTGCGCTTCTCGGCCCTCGGCAAGCGGGACATAGAGGAGTTCCTGGTGAAGGAGGAAGGCCTGGACGAGGCCGAGGTGGAGAGGCTGGCGAGGCTCAGCGGCGGCATCTTCGGCCGCGCCCTGCTCTGGGCGCGCAACCCCGGTCTCGCGGAGCACTGGAACCGGGGGGTGGAGCTGGCCGCGTCGTTGCGCAGGTCCTCCCTCATCTCCATACTCGAACGGTTCGAGGAGGAGAAAAAAAGCCTGGAAGACATCGTCGCTTCCGCGATGAACGGCGATCTGGAGGCATACCTGAAGGCGATGGACAAGCGCGGGAGCGAGCAACTGCGCAAACGCTGGGAGAAGAGGGAGAAGAGGGAGGCCGCGAAGAAGCGGCGCCAGGCGGTGATCGATCTCTTCGATGGCATGAGCTCCTTTTACCGGGATATAATGCTCTTGAACCTGACGGAGGAAGGAGGAGGGACTCCCGCCACGGCTCCCCTGCTGAACAGGGAATGGAGAGAGGAGCTGGAAAGGGAGGCCCTGCATACCGGGACCGGGGAAGCGATGCGCCGCCTGGAGGCGCTGCGCAGAGCGAGGAAAGCCCTGGAGGCGAACGTGGACGTGGGCCTGCTGTTCGACAGCCTGGTCCTGAAACTCACGGGCGTGAAAGCATGAACCGGCGCCCCGGCGCCGTGGGAGGAGAGATAATGGCGATCGTAGTCGGAGTGAGCATGGGGAAGGGGTGCAAGGTCGACTATTTCGACCCCGACAGGCTCTCGCTGCGTACTGGTGACGAGGTCATCGTGCCCACCTCCAAGGGAGTGGAGTTCGGCATCGTCGCCTCGCCGGCGCGGGAGATGCCCGACAGCATCGTATCGTGGGAACTGAAAAAGGTGGTGCGGCGCGCCACCGACCGGGACCGCCAGCAGAAGGAGCGCAACGAGATCCGCCGCGGCCGCGCTTTCCGCAAATGCCAGGAGCTGATCGTGAAACACCAGCTCCCCATGAAGCTGATCGACATCGACTACATGTTCGACGGCAGCTCGATAACCTTCTATTTCACCTCCGAGAGCCGGGTGGATTTCCGCGCCCTGGTGCGCGACCTCGCATCCGCCCTCAAGACGCGCATAGAGCTGCGCCAGATCGGAGTGCGGGACGAGGCCAAGATGATCGGAGGCCTGGGGCCCTGCGGGCGCACCCTCTGCTGCGCCATGTTCCTTAACGACTTCTACCCCATCTCCATCCGCATGGCCAAGGATCAGCACCTGCCCCTGAACCCGGCGAAGATATCGGGGGTCTGCGGGCGCCTCATGTGCTGCCTGCGCTACGAGCAGGACTCGTACCGCCGCTTCACCCTCTGGGTGCCGGCGGTGGGGGAGAAAGTGGAGACGGAGCGGGGCGAGGCCCGGGTAGTCGCGCACGACATGATGGGAGAGAAGGTGACCCTTGAACTGGAGGGCGGGGAGAAGTTCACCCTGCCGGCGTCCTATTTCGGCCCCGAGCCGGCGGAGGTGGAGATAGAGATAGAGGAAGCCGAAGACGAGATCGTGGAAGACACGGAACTGGACCTGGACGCCGGCCTGGAATGAGGGGAGCGGGAGCGGTTACGCGCCCCCGGCTACATATCATCGACATCCTACCAGCCTATATGCTATATATTTGTACTGTTCCGTATGTATGCAGAGCAAGGAAACGCGAAGGGAAGACAACGGGAAGATCATGGTAGAAATAAGGTTCCATAGCCTGGGAGGGCAGGGGGCCGTCACCCTCATCAACATGCTGGCGCAGGCGGGAGACCTGGTGGGCAGGCACGTGCAGGCCTTTCCCTTCTTCGGCGCCGAGCGCAGGGGCGCCCCGGTGATGTGCTTTACGCGCATGGACGACGAGCCCATAGACCTGCGCAGCCAGATCTACCGCCCGGATTTCCTGGTGGTCATGGGCTCGTCGGTGCTGGACATGGCCATCGCGGAGGGGACCAAGGAGAGCACGGTGCTCCTGGTCAACATGAAGGAGGAGGAAGCGAGGAAACGGCTTGAGCACCTTCCCTTCGCGGCCTACGCCGTGGACGGGACTTCTATAGCCATGGACCTGGGCATGGAGGCGGAGGGCATGCCGGTGGTAAACATCGCCTTCCTGGGGGCGGTGTCCTATGTCACCGAGCTGGTTCCCCTGGAGGCCGTCACCGAAGTCATCCGGGAGGATACGCCGCCTTCCCGAGTGGAGGCGAGCATGGAGGCCGCGCGGCGAGGCTTTACCTCGGTGGTGGAGATCAAGAAGGCCAAGGCGTCGGCGCGCCGGATACGGAGGAGCGCGGCGTCCTAGGACCGTGCGCGCAAAAGAAAGCCAGAGCCTGGAGGAATGACGGAAATGCCGGGTGGAAAGAAAAGGCGGGAAGAGGAGAACGAGATAGCGTTCATCACCACCCTGTCGGTCCCAAGCGAGGGAAGCGTGGGCCTGACCGGCAGCTGGCGCATCTTCATCCCCGTGCTCGACGAGGAGAGATGCAACAAGTGCCTGCTCTGCTGGATATACTGCCCCGAGGCCTGCATAAGCAAGGACATCAGGATAAACTACGGTTACTGCAAGGGCTGCGGTGTCTGCGCGGAGGAATGCCCGCGCAAGGCCGTCAGAATGATAAAAGAGGAAGAGAATGAGACTTGTTGACACCGGCAATCACGTCGCGGCACACGGCGCGCGCCTTTCCAGGGTGGAAGTCGTTCCCGCCTATCCCATCACCCCCCAATCGCCGGTGATCGAGAAGATATCACGTTTCATAGATGCGGGGGAGATGAGTTGCGAATACATACCCGTGGAAAGCGAACACAGCGCCATGGCCGCCATGATCGGGGCGTCGGCGATGGGGGTGAGAACCTTCTCGGCCACCGCCAGCCACGGGTTGGTGTACATGTATGAACTTCTGCACTGGGCGTCGGGGGCCCGCCTCCCCATGGTAATGGCCAACGTCAACCGGGCTTTGGGTCCGGGATGGAATATCTGGTGCGATCACCAGGACACCCTGTCGGTACGGGATACGGGATGGATTCAATTCTACTGCGCATCCCACCAGGAGATCCTGGACACCATTATCCAGGGTTTCCGCATCTCCGAGGATCTCGGGGTGATGCTCCCCGTAATGGTGTGCTACGACGCTTTCGTCATGTCGCACACATACATGCAGGTGGAGTTGCCGGACCAGGAGGCGGTGGACCGCTTCCTGCCCCCTTTCCAGAGCATGTGGAGGCTGGATGTCGATTGTCCCGCGACCCACGGCGCGGTGATCTTCCCCAGCGACTACGAGGAGACGCGCTTTTCGATGTATCGGGCGATGGAGAACTCGCGAGAGGTAATCAGGGCCGTCGCGGATGAGTACGGAGACTTGACGGGCAAATATCATGGCGGCCTCGTGGATGCGTACGGCATGGAAGACGCGGAATGCGCCCTGGTGGCCCTGGGCAGCATAGCCTCGGAGGCGAAAGTGGCGGTGGATGCATTGCGCGCGGCGGGACACCCTTGCGGACTGGTGCGCATCCGCTCACTCAGGCCCTTTCCCGTGGAGGAGCTGCGCGAACTCCTCTCCCCCTTGAGAACGGCCCTGATAATGGACCGGGGGGTTTCCTTCGGATTGGAGGGGATCCTCTACTCGGAGGTGAAAGCCGTCCTTTATGGGCTCGCCCAAGGCGCCATCTTCGATGTGATAACCGGAATGGGCGGAAGGGACGTCACCTACGAGATGATGGCGGAGTACATGGAAAGCGCCCTGAAAGGGCGGTTCAAGCAGGAGAGCGTCTGGCCCAACGTGCGTTTGAATGACCGTCATCTGGTGAGCAGGCAAAGGCAGGAGGAAATAGCGAGAAAGGAGTGGGCGCGATGAGGTTGCGGGACTTCCCGGAGGAGGAATTCTTCCTGCAGGGAAGCGCGGCCTGCCACGGCTGCCCGGACAGCTTGGCCCTGCGCGTGGCCTTCAAGGCCCTCGGCCGCAACACGATAATGGCCATGGTCGCTTCCTGCACCTGCGTTATCCAGAGCCCCTTCCCCGCCTCTTCCCTGGGAATACCCGCTCTCAACATGGCCTTCGCTTCCGGCGGGGCCGTGGCCTCGGGAATCAGCTCCGCGGCGGACCGGCTGGTCGCGCGCGGCGTCTTGAAAGAGAAACCCACGGTGTTGATGTGGGCGGGGGACGGCGGGACCTACGACATCGGTATCCAGGCCCTCTCCGGAGCGGCGGAGCGGGACGCCGACATTATCTTCGGCTGCTACAACAACGAGGCCTATTCCAATACCGGCACGCAGAGAAGCGGCGCGACCCCCCTCGGCGCGTGGACCACCAACACGGTCCAAGGCAAGAAGGAATGGCGTAAGGACATGGCCCAGATCATGATCGCCCACAACATACCTTACGTGGCCACGGCCTCCCTGGCATACCCCACGGACATGTACCGCAAGTTCGCCAAGGCCAAGGAGATGAAGGGCACGCGCTACATCGAGATCCACGCGCCCTGCCCGCCGGGCTGGAAGTTCCCCTCCAGCCACACCATCAAGATGGCCAGGATGGCGGTGCAGAGCGGCACGTGGTTGCTGTACGAGCACGAGGGGGGCAAGACCACCTACACCGCAGGGACCCAGCGCATCATCCAGGGCCAGTCCAAACTGGCGCCGGTGGAGGAATACCTGCAGGCGCAGGGGAGGTTCAAGCACCTCTTCAGCCCCGAGCGGGACGAGGCAAGGCTGGCGGAGATCCAGAAGAGCATAAACCACATCTTCGAGACCCTGCAGTTCACCCACAAGATGAAGGAACACATCATGGACATCGAGCTGGCCCCTCCCCGCTAGGGGTCAGCCCTCCTTAAGCCATGAGCGGAGCGCGGCAACCTCAAAGCGCCCGCTCCATCACAGGCGCGTGTTCGCATGACGCAGCCCTCAGCGCCATGCGATCAAACCCGAAACGCGCACCGCAGACAAGCTGACCCCTTGCGCATTTACGGATATAATCTGATACTGTTGAGACGGATGCCGACGTAGCTCAGCAGGTAGAGCAGCTCACTCGTAATGAGCAGGTCAGCGGTTCGAGTCCGCTCGTCGGCTCCATTAAATAACGAGGTCAGAGGTGGTGTGCCTCTGACCTTTTTCTTGCGTACGATAACGATTTCTACAAAATCTCTACAAATCCTATCACGTTCTGTTCTCAGAACTCAGGTTTTCCGTGACTGGACCATCAAGGCTGCAGCTATAAAATGTCGATATTGTGGAAGTATGTTAGAAGAAGGTTAGGAAGGGCCGCTCCACAGGAGTAAGGAACACAGGATAACCTGAAACATGAGACATGTAACCAAGATAAAGCGAAGCATGAATCAGATAAGCGTCATCTTGCCAAAGAAGATTGTGACTCCATCAAAGCGGATACCGAACAAAGACATTGACCACTGGGAGAAGAAGGGCAAGACTGACAAGCTAATCGAGGCACTAGGCTACTGGGAAGTGCGCGCTGATGCCGCTGAAGCCTTGGGCCGCCTCGGCAATCCCGAAGCAGTGGTGCCGCTTACCTCCTGTCTTGAGGACAGATTTAGGAATGTTAGGTCTAATGCTGCCAGGGCATTGGGGGAAATCGGTGACCCAAGAGCAGTAGAAGCCCTCATACCTTGTTTGAAGGACAGGAAGAGCGATGTCCGTGCTGACGCTGCCTGGGCTTTGGGACGTATCGGCGACAAGAGAGCCGTGGAGCCTTTATCCTCATGTTTGTCCGATAAAGACACTGAGGTATATCGAAATGCCGCTGTCGCCTTAGGAGAAATTGGTGACCCAAGAGCCATTGAGCCACTCATCGCCAGGTTGAAAGAAAAGGACAAGTTTCAAAGCTCATCAGCTGCAGATGCTTTGGTGAAAATAGGTACGCCAGCGGTACTGCCCCTCATGAACCACTTGAAAGATAGAAATAAAGACTTTTGCAAACATGTGATATGGACTTTAGGTGAGATAGGGGACACCAGGGCAGAAGAGCTAATAACGCCGTTGCTAGAAAGCAAGGACTTGTGGCTACGTACCTCTGCAGAAGAAGCAATTGGAAAGCTCGGCCCACCTCATATGCTTGAAGAGAAAAACGACAACTAGCTGGTAGACTTGTAGGAGATGGATTAGTTATTTTGTTGCTGGAGGTACATATGATTTCGCTATATCTTAATAGGCTTTCTCCTGATGAGCTTAAGGAGCTTAGAGAAAACCTCCTCCGAACTCAGAACGAAAAGTGCTTCATATGCGAGCAGGAATTAGACCTCTCTATCCACAAACATGAAATAGACCATATTATCCCCACGAGCCTGGGTGGAAAAGATGACATTTCGAACATGGCGATTACCCACTCATCTTGCAATGAATCAAAACAAGACTCCGATTTAAGGGTCGCTAGAGTGCTTTCAAAGTTTGGTTTAATACGTGACGATTGCTTTCGTAACAATAGAGGAGTCAATTTAAACGATGTGCTGCAAAAATATGGCGGCTCAAGATTTGAACTATCGCTGAGCATAGATGGCTCGGAAAGCACTGTTAACAAATATTCGTTTTCGGAACTAGGTGATAATAATATTTACAAGGCTGCGGTTTACACTGACGAATTAAGCGGATTCAAATACTTTTTTGGGCTTTTCCCGATAGAATATTTGTTCCATGATGACAGAATAAACCCGAGGTCAATCGGCCAGAATATAGCTAAACTCGTTAAAGAATTCTTTTTAGAGCGACCACAACTCCATATCTCACTTGGATGGATTGACACCAATGAAAACAACAAGGTACAAATAAAGATTTTTGATGGACAACACAAAGCCGCCGCCCAAGTCCTGCTCGGTGTAAAGCAACTACCTGTTAGGGTTTTTATTAATCCTGATGTTGATGTTCTCCTTACTACGAACACAAATGCTGGGACAACCCTGCGCCAGGTTGCCTTCGATAAATCTGTCCAAAGACATTTAGGAAGTGCGCTCTATTGGGACAGAATTGAAAGGTATCAAAAGGAGTTAGGCCTCGAAGCGAATGATTTCAGTTTTTCAGAAAGCGCACTGGTCAAGTATTACAAGGGCGAATCAAGGGAGATGAAGAGATATATATTAGACGATGTTAGGAACTACATCACGCATCATTCCGATAACATGCTTAAAGAATACGTTGATTTCGGCGGAAGAGGAAAAGAGAAGCCATTATCATATAGCACGTTAGAGAGGACGTTCTATTCGTTCTTTATATTCCAGGAGGTTATGGATAATCCTATAAACTATCTACTTGAGGAGGGGGACAACCCAAGGCAAATCGAGAAAGAGCAGATATTGCAGCTCATGAACATCATTGCGGAAGAAATATTCATTGGAAGATATGACCCGAATATTGGCACGGGGAAAATAGAAAACAAGATACAAAAGGGAGAAGACATACCAGAAGCTCACCTAATAGCATATCGAATGAGCAAAGAAGAGATTATTTATAATTGGCTACGGTATATTGGGCAGATAGTTAGCACCTATTTCATAATGCAGGGTAAACCAATAAAAGAGAAACGTGTATTCCAATACAGATTCCCAGAACCGCTATGGGGTAGGATTCGCATATTCATAAGAAACCTCAGAAACCTTCCTCTTTGGGTCAACAAAGAGCTTTCATCGACGGTATTTGGGGGCAAGCAGAATTATGACTTTTGGCAGGCGGTTTTCGAAACAGGCAGTTCTCCCCAAGGCTTACAGATACTTGCTACGCCCTTAGACCTAATGGAGATGATTAAGGAATAGCGGGGGTCTTTACCAGATGCTCCCATGGAAAGATTTCAATGAACCTTGATCTTATACCGGCCGTCAGGGCGCGTTATAACTGCGGATGAAGGAGGGAGTGTGAGCGGTCTTGTTCAGATATCGACGACAACGGACGACAAGGACGAAGCAGATAAGTTGGCCATTCTCCTTGTTGAGCAGAGGCTCGCGGCCTGTGTTCAGGTAATTGGTCCTGTAAGGAGCACCTACTGGTGGGAAGGCGGAATCGAACAGGCCGAGGAGTGGCTCTTGATCGTCAAGTCAAAAGAAGCGTTATACGAAAGGGTCGAGAAGGCCATAAAGGAGAATCATTCTTACGAGATTCCGGAGGTCCTCTCAGTGCGTGTGGCTGAGGGGAGCCCGGATTATCTCGCATGGCTGGAGAGGAATCTGGACCGGTAATCCTGACGCTCCGGAGGCTGTCGCGCAAACCCTGCGTCAGACATATCGCTCTCCACATATTCACCGAAACGGCCCGTTATTGACACTTCGCCCTCCATTACGACGCCTATTTCGCCGCAATTTTGGGAGAGCGAGATTCGTACGAGGTTTATGCGACAGGCTCAAAGGAGAAGTGATATGGCCGACGTGAATCCGGCCGCGGCATGCGGGATATATTGCGGCTCCTGCGAGTACCTTGGGGAGAGATGCTCGGGCTGCGGGCACATCGAGGGCAAGAGCTGATAAGCTGTAGGAGATGGCGCGGCACCGGCGGCGGCGGTTTCGCGGAGAGCGGAAACCTGGGGCTGCTCGACCAGGTGGCGGCCCTGGAGTGGGTGCGCGACAACATAGAAGCATTCGGGGGTGACCCGGGCAAGGTCACCGTCTTCGGCGAGTCGGCGGGGAGCATGAGCGTGTGCTCCCTCCTGGGAACGCCGGAGGCCAAGGGCCTGTTTGACCGCGCGATAGCGGAGAGTGGCGGGCTCAACACCATCAGGGGCCCCGAGTACGCGGCAGGGATCACCGCGAAGCTCATGGAAAAAGCCGGGGTGAGCGACGTGAACGGGCTGCAGGCACTCAGCGCGGAGGAGCTGCTCGCGGCCCAGGAAGACCTCATGGGTGATATGTTCCTGAGCGATACGCCGTTTGGCCCCGTCATCGACGGGAAAGTCCTGCCGGAGCCCCCCCCTGCACGCCATCGCCAAGGGAAGCGCCGCGGAGGTGTCCCTATTGGTCGGCACCAACCTGGACGAGGTGCGCCTGTGGTCGCGATTCATACCCGGATTGCCGGATTACCCCATCGAGGTCAATCTCAAGGCCATGCCGTGGCTCGCGGAGGCCATGCCCGGTCCCCTGGACGACATCGAGGCCAGCTATGGATCGCGGCGGCCCGGCGCCGCGGAGGGCGATATCGCCATGGCCACAGGTACAGACGCCCTCTTCCGCGTGCCGGCGATACGCGTCGCTGAGGCGCAATCAGCCAACCAGCCGCACACCTGGATGTACCTCTTCACCTGGCCCACGCCACTCGAGGACCTGGGTTCCTGCCATGCCGTGGAGCTCCCCTTCGTATTCAACAACCTCGGCGCCCAGGGCGTGTCCGACCTCTTGGGCGAGGATCCGCCACAGGAGCTGGCCGACCTGATGCAGGACACCTGGATCGCCTTCGCCCGTAACGGCGATCCCAACAACGACGGCATCCCGGGCTGGCCGGCCTACGACGTGGAGTCCCGCTCGACCATGAAGCTCGACGTGAGCCCGGTCCTTGTAGACGATCCCTACAGCGAAGACCGCAAGGTATGGGACGGCGTACCGTTCGACAGCGTGGTGCCCTCGCTCTGAGCGCGGGAGAATTCGTAGCGGATCAAGGCCGGCAATCACGAGTCCGAATGCCTCGCATCTTGGGGTTATCGTGACCCAGCGCGATCATTCTTAGGCTGATCGGGTCACGGGGACCGCCGCCGAAGATGTCGCGGCAAACAGCGATGGGTGCACGGGCATGGAGGTCGAAACGCGGATACAGTACAGGAAGTCCGGGAACGACGATTGGGAGGCCTCGATCCTGGGATTCGGGTGCATGCGCCTGCCCACGAGCCACGGCATCCCCACAAGCGAGAACAACATTGGGGCCTCCACCGGATGGGGACCGGTTGGACTCTCTCCTCTTCAGTTTCCTTGCAGAAAAGCCTCAACAATGATTTAACGATCTTCACCCGCTACGCGTGACGCCCTCCTCAAAGTATGCCACGGGGATGCCGAGGCATAAGAAAGCAGCTATCGGGGAATAAAGGAAAGGATTCCAGGGCGTTCAGTAGTACGCTCGATACGCGTATGGCTCTCGTTTCGGAGGCGTCAGTATGGAGGACGTGGAAGAGACCGCAACCCAGATCCTGGTCGTGGACGACGAGCCGGACGTGGTGAAGATCATCGCGCTCAACCTCGAGTTCGATGGATACGAGGTCCGCACCGCCTATAACGGGGCGGAAGCATTGGAGGAGGTGGCGCGCAGGAAACCGGATTGCATCCTCCTCGACATCATGATGCCGGTGATGGACGGCTGGGAGGTCCTGCGCGCCCTCAAGGAAGACCCGGACACGGCGCATATACCGATCATCGTGGTAACGGCCCGCCATACCGATATAGACCGCATCAAGGGGTTCAGCGGCGGGGCGGTAGAGTATATAACCAAGCCCTTCGATCCCGAGGCGCTCAAGGATTATGTCGCCAAGGCCCTGCAGCCGAGGGAGGAAGAAGTAGAGGAGGAGATAAGGCGGGACCGCATAAGGGGCCTGCAGGCCTCCACGCTGTACCGCATCGCCGAGGCGCTCATATCGACGCTGGAGATACGGGAGATCCTGGAGATCGTCGCCGACCAGCTGCTCTCCCTCTTCGATGTGGACATCAGTGCCATAAGCCTCCTCGACGCATCGGAGCGCGAGCTGCGCCTGGTCTCCTCGCGGTCATCCTTCCCCCCGGGAAGGGAGGGGCTGGCGGCGTTCGACATGCCGCTGTCACGGTTGGGAGATATGATCGGATTCGACCCCCACGACCTGGCGGGCACCATGGAGATCTCGGCGCTGGGCGATGGTGGCAGGGAGTTGGAGGCCGCCCTGGGGCGACGGCTGTCGGTCCAACTGCTTCCCCTCAAGGTCAAGGGGCGGTTGACGGGCGCGATATTCCTGGGCCAGGAGAGGCGGTTATGGTTCGGCGAAGAGGAGAGGGAACTTCTCTCGGCCATCGGCAACCTCGTGGCCGTGGCCATCGAGAACGCCCGCCTGTACGACGACCTCCGCTACGACGAGGAGGTCCACAGGCAACTGCTGCAGAAGGTGATAACGGCCCAGGAGGACGAGAGGCGGCGGTTGGCTTCGGAGCTGCACGACGGCGTGATCCAGAACCTGGTCAGCGCCCTCTTCCGCCTGCAGCTGGGCTCCGCGCAGATAGGCGATTCGGACCGCGTGGCCGGGCTGGCCCTGGAGGAGGCCCGGGAGATAGTGAACGGAAGCATCGCCGAGATGAGAAGGATAATCGCGGGATTGCGGCCGCTGGCCCTCGACGACATGGGCCTGGTGGTCGCCGTGGAGAGGTATATCAGGTACCTGCAGGAAGAGGCGCCTTTCGTGATCGCCCTGAATACGGAGGTGGGGGAGTTGCCTCCGCTGACGCCCGACGCGGAGACCGCGCTCTT
>CAZQFX010000021.1:0-2456 GCA_964592775.1 uncultured Actinomycetota bacterium | reverse complement strand
CTGGATGAACTCGGGCGGCTGGAAGCGCTCGCATGGCAGGCCCAGCGGTTTCAAGCGAGCACGGGCATCGCGTGCCACACGACCTGGTCGGTGCCGCACGCCGAGGTGACCTCGGAGCAATCGACGGCGCTCTTCCGCATCTTCCAGGAGGGGATGAACAACGTCTTCAAGCATTCGCGGTGCAGCCGGGCCGACGTCTTCATCCAGGTCCGGGAAGGCGAACTGGTCCTCGAGATCAGGGACGATGGGGCGGGTTTTAAGCTGCCCGGGATACAGCACAGGATAACCCATGGTTTCGGCCTCGTGGGGATGAAGGAGCGCGCGGAGTCCCTGGGGGGCATACTCGACATGGAATCCGTGATAGAGGGGGGTACGTCGATCTCGGTCCGCATCCCCCTCCGTACGATCCTGAGGGAGGATTGAATGGCGGCGAAGGGGATCAGGGTGCTCGTGACGGACGACCACCGGCTGGTGCGGGAAGGCCTCATGAACCTGCTGAGGATAAGCCCGGAGATCGAGGTGGTAGGGGAGGCCGGCAGCGGAGAGGAGGCGGTGGCGAAGGCCCGCAGCCTGCAGCCGGACATCATACTCATGGATATCAGCATGCCGGGCATGAACGGCATCACCGCTACCCAGGCGATCTGCAGGGAATTCCCGGACATGGGCGTGATCATGCTGACCATGATCGACCAGGAGACCTACGTCTACGAGGCGGTGAAGGCGGGCGCGACCGGTTACCTGCTCAAGAACACCGGTTTCGAGGAACTGGTAAAGGCGATCAAGGAGGTGCACAAGGGCGGGGCCACCCTTCACCCCGAGGCGCAGGCCCACCTGTTGAAGGAATACGTCTTTCTGGCCCGCAACAACCAGGATACCTACGGGTTGAGCAGCAGGGAGTTCGAGGTCCTGCAGCTGCTGGCGGACGGCCTGTCCAACAAGGAGATCGCCTCGAAGCTCTTCATCAGCGCCCAGACCGTCAAGACCCATATCGCGCACATCTTCGAGAAGCTGGGGGTCGGAGACCGCACCGAGGCCGTGGCCGCCGCGCTGCGCAGGGGCCTCGTGACCTGAAAATCCCGCCTGCAAATCCCACCTGGGGTCAGCCCTGGAACGGGATCGGCGGGGGTCTTCCCTGAAAACACACTCCCCGATCCCGTCATCATGCAATTCCCTTCTCGCCACCCACGCTTCTCGGAGAAGAACCCTATATGTTATGCCAACATGCGATGTTTTCATCGCTGGTGACGCTGGTGTCGCGGCCGCGCGGCAAGTGTGACTGGCCCCTTTACAGGCCGATCTTCTTGAGGAACTTCTCCGGATCCTGGATGCCGCCGTAATAGCACTCGGGCTTGCAGGCGGTGGTGAGGATGGCCTTCTCCGGGCAGTTGTTGAAGCAGGCCCAGCAGCCGATACACGAGCGGTCAAACTCGGGCAGGCCGGCCAGGCTCACCGCCCCCACCGGGCACGTCTCCACGCAGATGCCGCAGGCGGTGCAGGCCTCCGCGTCGACCGACCTCTTCCCGCAGCCCCTGGCGAGCATGCCCCTCACGGCGAAGAAACCGAGGGGCATGGTGGGCGTGGGCCACAGTATATGGGGGGCCTGCTTCACCTTGATGCCGTCACGATGGCGGTAGGCCTTGTTTACCATCTCGGCCGCGAAAGCCTGGGTCTTCTTGAGGGATCTCCTGCGCGGAAAGGTGAAGCGTTCGTAGAAGTGGCGGTCTAGCGTGCGGCCGATAGGCCAGTTATCGGGGCAGGCCAGCATGCGCGCTCCCAGCACTGTCATCCCTTTACGGCGCAGCGTGCCGGCCATCATGCGGTGCGCGGTTCCCGGCCAGCCTCCGCCGGTGGAAAATACGAACGCGGGGCGCCCCCGCAGCTTGGGCATGGCCTTGATAAAGCGGTGCACCGTGGTCAGGGGAGCGAAGCTCTGGACGGGGGTGGCGAAGCAGTAGAGGTCGTATCCCTCCAGCTCGCCCGGTGCGGTATCGCGGTAACGCCGCACCGTGCAACGGTGGCCTTCCTTATCCAGGGTGCGTCGGATGACCTCCACCCCCAACTCGGTGTTCCCTGTGCAGGACTCGTAGAGCAACAGCAGGTTCATCTCGGCCCCTCCTTCTATCTGACTATGCGTCATAATTATATTGCGGATGTCACGCCGAGGCCAGTTCGGCTGACATGAAGAATATGCGGAGCACGTACAGAAGATATCGGGTTCTTCCGCGAGAAGAAGGGCGGCAAGAAAGGAGAAGCATGGTTGCGGGACCGGGTCAGGTCTTGGATCCTTAACTCTACCTGTTGTTTTCTCCGTTATCTGTTGTTTCTTCAGAGTTACAGATAAAAGGTTTGGCCCCAAAGGCTCCACTCAGGCCTAGGGGTCGAGCCTCGGATCGGGCCTGAACAAGCTGGCGAATATGGAATCAGAGGAAGTCCAATATCCTGAATAATACCTATTG
>CAZQFX010000020.1:0-25816 GCA_964592775.1 uncultured Actinomycetota bacterium | reverse complement strand
GCCTCGCGCCATTCCGCGTAGAGGCCACGGTAAGTCATCACCAGCTCCTGGTGCGAGGGAGGGCCGAACGCGTCCAGGTATTCGAGGTGGCTCGCCGCTCGCAGCAGGCGCTGGTGTTCGTGTTGTCCGTGAATATCGACCAGGTATTCCCCCAGCCTCGACAGGGTCCGGACTGTGCACATCCTGCCGTTCGCGTAGCACCTGCTCTTGCCGTCGCCGGTCATCACCCGCCGTAGGATCATCGCGTCGTCCTCGAGCTCGATGCCCTCCTCCGCCGCCAGCGCTTCCAGCCTTTCGCCCTCGGCGTCGAAAGCGGCTTCCAGCTCCAGCCTTTCCGCCCCTTCCCGCAACAGGCCGCTGTCTCCCCTTCCGCCCAGGAGGAGCTCCAGCGCTTCCACCAGTACGGTCTTCCCGGCGCCCGTCTCCCCCGACAGCACGTTCAGGCCCGGCGCGAACTCGAGGTCCGCCTCCTCGATGAGCGCCAGGTTCCGCACGCGCAGTTCTCTCAGCATTGGGACCTCACTTATCTACGCGGCCGGCAGCTATTTGTCGCTGTCGGGAAAATCGAACTTGTCCCGCAACAGGTTGTAGAAGGAATAGTTCTCCAGTTTGATCATCTTCAAGCGCTGCGCGGCCCTGCGGATGATCATCCTGTCCCCTTGAGGCAGCTCTATCTCCTCCCTGCCGTCGAGGGAGAGGGAGGGCAGCACCTGCTCCCTATGCAGCTTGACCTCTATGGTGCTCTCGGGCGAGATGATGACCGAGCGGTCCATGAGGGAATGGCTGCATACGGGCGTGAGGATTATGCAGTCCAGCAGCGGATCGACGATAGGGCCGCCCGCGGAAAGCGAATACGCCGTCGAGCCCGTCGGCGTGGAGAAGATCACGCCGTCACCGGCATAGTAATGAAAATAGCGGCCGTTGATATCCACCTCCAGCCTGATCATCCTCTGCAGCTCCCTCTTGCCCACCGCGACCTCGTTCAGGGCATAATGAACCTCCATCCCTTCCTCCCCGAGGGAGCATTCCAGCATCATGCGCTCCTGCAGCAGGTAACGCCCGGAGAGAATGGCCTCCAGGCCCTGGTACATGTGCTCGGAATCCATGGCGGTCAGGAAACCCTTCTTCCCCATGTTGATCCCCACCACCGGCGCTTCCGCCCCGTATGCCGCGGCGGCGGCCCTGAGCATGGCGCCGTCGCCCCCCAGCGATATGACGATATCGAGATCCCGCTCAAAGAGGGCGCGATCCACGCCCTTCTCCGGACACCCCATCGCCTCCGCGTCCTTGCGCAGGACCACCGTCGCTATGCCCCTGTCCTCCAGCCAGCGTATCAAGCGGCGGGCCACGTCCATGGACGGCTCCTTATGGGCGTGGGGCATGACGCCGGCCTTTCTTATCTCGACGCCCATGCTTCCCTCACCGCCTCTTCCGCCATGGTGATGAAATCGCGCTTTTCCGGGGCCGGCTTCCTTCTCCACCAGGCGAAGAACTCCCTGTTGCCGTCGGCCCCCTTCGGATCCGAGGGCGCCAGCGCCACAAGGTCGAGGCCGCTCCTCTCCGCCGCCTCCAGTACCCCCGTCAGGACCTCCTTGTGCACCTCCGGATCCCGGACGATGCCCTTCCTGCCCACCTTCCCCCTTCCCGCCTCGTACTGTGGCTTCACGAGGGCGATGAGGTCTCCGCCTTCCTTCAGGACCCCGGCCAGCGTCGGCAGCACCAAACGCAACGAGATGAACGACACGTCGACCACGACCAGGTCGGGTAGGTATGGGAGTTCCCCGGGCATGATCTCGCGCGCGTTCATGCTCTCCATGACCGTCACGCGGGCATCACGCCGCAGGTCCCAGTGGAGCTGGCCGCGTCCAACGTCCAGGCATACCACCCGGGCGGCTCCCCGCGCCAGCAGGCAGTGCGTGAACCCGCCTGTCGAAGCCCCGACATCCAGGGCCTCCCGTCCGGAGATGTCCATCCCCCAACGCCGCAACACTCCCTCGAGTTTATCACCGCCCCGTGACACGAAGCGGGGCCCGCGCCTGATTATGACCCTGTCCTCCGGCCCCAGCCTGGTACCGGCCTTGAGCGCGCGTCCCTTGCCCTCTATCTCCACCTCTCCCGCCATGACCGCGAGACGTGCGCGCTCCCGGGACTGGTAATGCCCCCCGTCCACCAGCCATTGATCGAGGCGCTTCATCTACTCCCCGCATCCGCCGCGCAGCTCGCGCAGGACCGCCCGCACTACCGATGCCGTGTCCATGCCCTCACTTCCGAACAACTCCCGCACCTTGCCGTGACCCACGAAGTGGTCACCGAGACCGAGGTTCAGCAGGGTGCACGTTGAGCCGGCCCTCTTGAGCAGAGCCCCCACACCCTCCCCGAATCCCCCGATGAGCACGTTTTCCTCCAGGGACACCAGGAGCCGGCACTCCTCCGCCAGCTCCATCACCCTTTCCTCGTCCATGGGCTTGACGAAACGCACGTTCACCACCCCCGCCTCTATCCCTTCGGCGTGCAGGTCTTCCGCGGCCTCGAGAGCCACTTCCACCATCCTCCCCACGGCTAGCAGGAAGACATCGCCTCCCTCCCTCACCGAGACCGCTTTTCCCGGCTCCACGGGCCTGGGCTCGGGGCCGACTTCCCGCGAGCGCCCCGTCCCCCGCGGGTAACGGATGGCCACGGGTCCGCCCGCCTCGAGAGCCGCCCACAACATGTCCCGCAGCTCCTCCTGGTCCTGGGGAGCCATCACGGTCATGTTCGGCATCATGCGCAGGTAGGTAAGGTCGAAAGCGCCGTGATGTGTAGGCCCGTCTTCGCCCACCAGCCCCGCCCGGTCCAAGGTGAAGATGACCGGGAGGTTCTGCAGGCACACCTCCTGGATGAGCTGGTCCACGGCCCTCTGTAGGAAAGTGGAGTAGATGGAGACGACGGGGCGGTAGCCTCCCAAGGCGAGGCCCGCCGCCAGGGTCACCGCGTGCTGTTCCGCGATTCCCACGTCGAAGAAGCGGCGCGGAAACAACCTGGCGTAATCGTCCAATCCCGTCCCGAGCTTCATCGCCGCGGTGATGGCCACGAGCCGCGGCTCCACCCTTGCCATGTCGCACAGGACGCGCCCGAAGGTCGCGGTATAGGTGGGCGCTTCCTGGCTCTCCAGTGACTTGCCCGTCTCGGGATCGAAGGGGCCCGGGCCATGGAACAGGTCGGGGTCCCTCTCGGACGGAGGATATCCCTTCCCCTTCCTGGTGAGGACGTGGATAAGCAGGGGGCCCTCCGCGGCCGCCGCGAGCGCCAGGTCCCTCTCCATGGCCCGGATATCGTGCCCGTCCACTATGCCCACGTACTGGATGCCCAGTTCCTCGAAGATGAACTCCGGTATGAGGAAGTTCTTCAGGCGTTCCTTGAAGGAATGGATGAGCCTGTCGGTGGGAGCGCCGACGATGGGCACGCTCTCGATTATCTCCTTCACCTCGTCCTTAACGCGCATGTAATGGGGGTTCAAGCGCAGTTGCGTTAGGTAGGTCGACATGGCTCCCACGTTGCGCGAGATGGACATGCCGTTGTCGTTGAGCACGATGATGAGGTTCTTCTTCAGGTGTCCGGCTTGGTTGAGGGCCTCGAAGGCCATGCCCCCGGTAAGGGCCCCATCGCCCACTACCGCCACCACGTGGTGATCCTCCCCCGACAGGTCGCGGGCGATGGCGAGACCGAGCGCGTAGCTGATCGAGGTGCTGGAGTGTCCGGCGTTGTTCACGTCGTGGGGGCTCTCCTCGCGGCGCGGGAAGCCGCTGCATCCGTCACTGCAGCGCAGGCGGACGAAATCCTCCTTCCTGCCGGTGAGGAGCTTGTGGGCGTAGGCCTGATGCCCCACGTCCCAGATTATGCGGTCGCGCGGGCTGCGGAACACGCGGTGCAGGGCAATGGTTAGTTCCACCACGCCCAGGCTGGGGGCGAGATGACCACCGCATCTCGCGGTGGTCTCTATGATCACCCGGCGTATCTCTTCCGCCAGCCGGGCCAGTTCTCCATGGTCGAGCCCCGCCAGGTCGGCGGGCCCGGTTACGGAATTCAGCAGGGGGGTGTCGCTCACGAGCCCCCCTCCTCGAGTTTCTCCCCCAAGCGCTCCACTTCCTCCACCACCCCCTCGAGGATGCTTATGGCTTCCTCCTCGTCGAGATCCCCCTGGAGCCGCTCGGCTATTTCCCGCAGGAACTCCAACCCTTTCTCGAAGCCTTCGCCGTCATGCGCCAATCCGTACCGCCTCCCGTGCTGGCTCTATCAGGCCGTCCGATGCCGCTGCCGCAACCTCCTCGCCGGCAACTCCGCTCTCCGAGCCGATACCCGACGCCTTCCTCCGCCTCGCACCAGCCGCTACATCCGACCCGAGGGTGAAAAAACAAGGGCTGCGGAGGCCCTGCCGGCCCGACCCCGACGATCCTTTCTATTATAACCGGATTCTATCCGGCTATTTCCGTGAGCCGCAAGCGTTGAGTGCAGGTAGCGGGTAGGGCGGCGTAGAAATATTGTATGATATTCACGGCCGTCACCTGCCTCGGAGTACTTGACATGTTACGGCCGTCCCGACATCCTAGGCTTTCCCGCACGGGAACGCCCGAGCTGGCGTCGAGGTTTACATGACCGTTGAAGACAGCGAACACATCCTGCACCACACCGTGAGCGGGGGCTCGGACACCCGTACCCGGCCGCGGGACAGGGGCATTGCGGCGGCGGCGCGCCATCTCGCCAAGGATATCGGCCCCCGTCCGCCCGGAAGCCAGGGGGAGAGGTCGGCGGCACGCTTCATCGAGAGAGAGTTGAGCGCCCTGGACCTGTCGCCGGAGACGACGCAGTTCCGCGCACCGGCCACCACCGCCTGGAGCTGGGTGATCGTCCACCTCCTGATGGTCGTCGGCGTGATCGTCTTCCCCGCCAACAGCCATATCTCGTTCGTACTCGTCTGCCTGGCCTTTTTCTTCTTTCTCCTCGAGTCGTTCGGCCGCAGCCCCTTCACCTGGCTGCAACCGCACCGCAACTCGCAGAACGTCGTGGCCAGGGTCAAACCACGCAGCGAACCGCTCAGGACCGTGATTCTCATAGCGCATATGGACTCCCCGCGTACCGCTTTCTACTTTCGGCCGGGGCTGGTGAGGGCGGTTCCCGCCGCTTTCCTCCTCGACCTTGCCAGCATGGCCGCGCTCTTCATGCTCTTCACCCTGGCCTACGGCGGCTACCTGCTGCGCATGGAGGAGACCACGGTAACCCTTTCCTGGCACCTGGGCCTGTTTATGGCCATCCCTCCCTCGCTGGCCCTCGTCGCGCTGCTGTTCAAGGCGGCGGGCGGCCGCGCCACCCCGGGGGGTAACGACAACGCGTCCGGGGTCGCCGTTCTGCTCGGGCTGGCCCGCGTCTATACGCGGCGCCGTCCGCATAACACCGACCTCTGGATCGTCTCCACCGGTGCCTCGGATGCGGGCGGCGTGGGGGTCAAGAAACTGATGCGCAGGTACCGCCGCGAGCTCAAGGGCGCTTACTTCATCGTCATGGACGGCGTGGGGCGCGGCTTCCCGGTGTGTTACAAACGCGAGGGCCGATTGATATCCTTCCGCGCCAACCGCAAGCTAACCGCCCTGTCCAGGCGCATCTCCGACGTGCATGCCCATTACAGCGCCGGTTTCAGACGCAACGGTCTTTATCTCAGCGAGGGATTCATGCTGCTTTCGCGGGGCCGCAAGGCGATAACCCTGAGCGCGCGCGAGGAATCCGGCTATCCCCGTTTCTGGAGGTGGAGCAGAGACGACTACAGCAACATCGACCCCCGCTCGCTCCGGCTCACCCTGGACTTCGTCGTGGCCATGGTCGACAACATCGACCGCGGCGATTTCAAGTAGGTCATAGCGGTTAACATCCCTGCGCCGTCAAGGAACTGCGGTTTTCTTTGGAGTTCAGTAGAGCAAGTAACTCGGTCTGTTTCAGTTGGTTGCTCTTCGTGGCGAGAGTGGGGCTGAATAGTTACCTGCGCTTTCTGCTCCTGGCCTTCTGCCGGTGTCTCGCGGCCGATCTTCCACCCCACCAGGACGCGCCCAGGAACACCAGCAGCAGGACGATCACGGAGAGCATCCCCGCCCATGCGCCACCTTCCAGCGCCAGCCCGCTCATGAGCGACGATTCGCCGTCTTCCGCCGCCGCCAGTATCGCCCCCAGTAACGCGGCGACTATCACGTAGCATACGAAGGATTCGACGCCCCTCCATATAGGGTGGTAATAGCTCCTGCGGCTCCATACGAACGGCGGCAAGGCGCACAACAGGAGGTAGGCGAAGATGACGGCGGTGAGGGATAAGGTGCTGGTAATACCCACCAGCTGCCGGTCCAGGGTGTCCTTCACGTATCCGTAGGCGAGAAGACGGTATAACAGGAAGATGGCTAGGTAGTAAAGGGTGGTCCACCCCCAGAAGGGAAAGGCCGAGAGGCGTCCTTTCCAGCCGTCATCGGTCCGGCCCGTGCGGGCCGGACCATCCTGGTTGCGAACTATCGCCGGTCTCCTTCCTCATTCCGGTTCATCCTCGAGGAACCCTCGTTCTCCCATCATCTGGAGTATCAGGATCCGCCTGCGGGGGCGGTTGTCGAAGTCCACGAAAGCGATCTGCTGCCAAGTCCCCAGGGTGAGCCGCCGCTGCTTGAAGGGCACGCTCAACGAGGGCCCGACCAGGGAAGCCCGTACGTGCGCATGTCCGTTCCCGTCCCTCCAGGTACGGTCGTGATGATACGGGGCTCCACGGGGAGCGAGGCGCTCGAAGGCCTCCTTG
Source organism: uncultured Actinomycetota bacterium (assembly GCA_964592775.1). Taxonomy (GTDB): domain Bacteria; phylum Actinomycetota; class Geothermincolia; order Geothermincolales; family RBG-13-55-18; genus SURF-21. The sequence continues at coordinate 19,017 of CAZQFX010000020.1, read as the reverse complement.
AGGTCGCGCACCAGCCCCGGCTCGAACTCCAGCGTCAACACCCCACCGGTGGAGCCGGGCACGAACACGGTCACCAGGCCATCACACAGGGGCGAGTTGAAGAGCTCCTCCTGCACGTGTTGCGTGATATCGACGATCTCCGAGTCACCACTGGTGGTGAATTCCATGGTTGTCGTGTGAAGCGGCAACCCTGCCTCCCTTCTTCCGTCTCCTCAGATGCGGTACACGTCTTCCTCGCGCATCACCGTGAAACCGCCGCCCTGCAGCGCCCGTATCGCCTCGTCGAGCTGCTCCACCCTGAACACAACGATGGCGCTCTCGCCGCTCTTTTCCACGAAGCAGTATAGGTACTCTATGTTCACGTTGGCGTCGTAGAGCGGGGCCAGGACGCCGGCCAGCCCCCCGGGCTCGTCCGGCACCTCGACGGCTATGACTTCCGTCTCGCTCACGGCGAAGTCCTTCTCCGCCATCGCCCGTATGGCCTTCGCCGGGTCGGAGACGATGAGGCGCAGCACCCCGTAGTCCGCGGTCTCGGCGATGGAGAGCGCGCGGATGTTCACTCCCACGTCTGCCAGCGACTTGCACACCTCGTACAGGCGTCCCGACTTGTTCTCCAGGAACACGGAGACCTGTCTTACCTTCACGCCGCAACCTCCTATATCTTCCTCCTGTCGTCCACCCTTACCGCCTTGCCCTCGCTCCGCTGCATGGAACGCGGCTCCATCAGCCTGACCTTGACCCCCACTCCCAGGTAGCTCTGCACCTCGTCGCGGATACTCTTCTCCAGCTCCTCCAGTTGTTTGATCTCGTCCGAGAAGACCTCCGGCGACACCTCGACCTGCACCTCCAGTACATCGAGGTTACCGACGCGGTCCACCACCAGTTGGTAATGGGGACTGAGCCCGGGTATCTGCATGAGCACCATCTCCACCTGGGAGGGGAAGACGTTCACGCCCCGGATGATGAGCATGTCGTCGGTCCGGCCGGTGATCCTCTCCATACGCACGTGTGCGCGGCCGCAGGGACAGGGCTCGTGGAACAGCCTGGAGATGTCGCGGGTGCGATAGCGGATGAGAGCCAGCCCCTCCTTGTTGATGTTTGTGAAGACGAGCTCCCCCATCTCCCCCGAAGGCAGCGCCTCGCCGCTCTCGGGGTCGATGATCTCGGGAATGAAGCAGTCCTCGAAGACGTGCAGGCCTTTCTTCTGCGAGCATTCGATGGAGACACCCGGGCCCACCACCTCGGAGAGGCCGTATATATCGTGGGCCGAGATGCTCAGTTCCTCCTCTATCTGCAGGCGCATCTCGTCCGACCAGGGCTCGGCCCCGAGGATGCCCGACTTGAGCTTTACGCGGTCCCGCTCTACGCTCATCTCCCTCATGACCTCCGCGATGTTCAGCGCGTAGGAGGGTGTGCAGCACAGAATGGTGCTGCCGAAATCGAGCATCATGCGCACCTGGCGCCTAGTGTTGCCGCCAGACATGGGCAGGGCGGTGGCCCCCAGCTTTTCCACCCCGTAATGCAACCCCAGGCCGCCGGTGAACAGCCCATACCCGTAGGACACGTGCACGACGTCGTCCGGTGTCCCGCCCGCCGCCACGATGGTGCGCGCGACCAGGTCGGACCAGACCTCGATATCGCCGGAGGTATATCCCACCACCGTGGGTTGCCCCGTCGTCCCGGATGAGGCGTGGATCCTCACGATATCCCGCATGGGGACCGCGAAAAGCCCGAAGGGGTAATTATCCCTCAGGTCGTCCTTGGCAGTGAAAGGCAGGTTCTGCAGGTCGTCAAGGCTCTTGATGTCTCCCGGCTCGAAACCGGCTTCATCCAGTTTATTCCTGTAGAAAGGGACTTTTTCGTAGAGGCGGTCCACCGTGGATCTCAAGCGCTCCAACATTAGGCCTTCCAGGCGTTCACGTTCCCATGCCTCCACGGGGTTGAAAAAATCCATCTCTCCCCCCTCTTTCTCCGGCCGCGATTTATGGTAATTCTAGCATATCCGCGCAGCCATAAAGCGCCTCTTTGAGCTGCCGTTTCTACCTCTTCCGCCGCACGCGCGGTGGTCTCAAGCCGACCTCCTGCGCACGAGGAGGGAGCCGATGGCGAGCAACCCAACCCCGAACGCGGCCAGAGCGCCCAGTTGCCGGCTCACGTCCGCCAGAGTCTCTCCCCTGAGCATCACGCCGGAGAGCGCCTCGATGGCATAGGTCAGCGGGATGGCCCTGGCTATCCACTGCATGAAGGCGGGCATCTGGGAGAGGGGAAAGACCGCTCCGGTCATGAAGATGAGCGGGAAGCTTACCAGCACGCTGAGGATGACCGCCCCCGCCACCTGGCGCGCGAAGGCCGCGATCACCAGGCCGATCCCGATGCACGAAAAGGAGGCGAGGGCGATGACCAGCAGGGCCAGGGGCGCGTCGGACGCGAAAGCCCCGAACACCGCCACCGCCAGCATCAGTATCACCGCCGACTGCACGAAGACCACCGCGGTGGCCAGCAACAGCTTGGAGCCCACCAGGGCGAAGGGCCCCATCTCGGTGAGGCCCAGCCGGAAGCGCATCCCCTCCTCGTCCTCGATCACCATGAGGATGGCGCCGCACAGCACCCCCGTCCACAAGATCGACAGGGCCATGAGCGAGGGCACGACCGCGTCCTTGGCGGAGAGGGTCCGGCCGGCGACGGAAGATACCTCCAGCTCCATGGGCAGCGCGGTGCCCCGCAGGTATGCCGCCGCCTCCTCGATGTCGTTGATCACCGTGTCCGCCAGCTCTATCCCCACGTCCACCCTCTCCTGCAAGTCGGGCCGGTCGGGGAGAGCCTTTCTCAGGGTTACCAGGTTTTCCCTGATCTGTTCCAGGCCCACCACCTCGGTGCCGAAGAAGTTCCCCCCGGATACCAGGACGTAGAGCCCCGCCACCACCGCCTCCGTCTTGTTCTCCACCACGCCGTCCTTGATGCGCGAGAGGAAACCGCGGATGTTCGTCTCCGCGAACTCCGCCTTGACCAGGTTCGACTGGTCTATGATCACCGCTACCCGCGCCACCTCGTCCAGCGTTTTGAGCTCGTGCACGAAGCCGCGGGGGAGCACGATGACCGCGTCGACACGCCCCTGCCTCAGGTTCTCCCGCGCCCCCGCTTCGGAGGCGTATTCCTCTATCTCCGTGACGTCCTGCCCGAACCTCGAGACCAGCGAGGAGGCATCGTAGTTCACCCCTTCCAGCCATATGGTCTCCCCGATATACGGGTAGTCCCCCTCGTTCGCGGCCACGATCACGTTGTCGACTCCCTCCGCTAGCGCCGCGGAGGCCTCCCCGGCCGTGGCGTATTCGTGCCATGCGTCCGCCGCGCTCTCCAGGTCCAGCAGGGTCGCTGCTATCTCGTCGCGCGTGAGGTCGGCCCCCAGCCACTGCTGCGCCTGCTCCGGCACGGCGACAGCCATGAGGAAGCTCACTTCCCCGGAACTCAACGCCGCCACCGCCTCGCCCTCGCTCCCATACTCGTCCACCCGCACCGCGCGGCGGTGGAAACGCCGCTCCATCCCCGCCGTCGACGCCGTCAACGCGCCTACCCATGCCGTCTCGCCCGCGTCGGCGCGGTCCAGGTTCACCAGGGCGATGGGAACTGGCCTGCCGACGTCGTGGAAAGCGGCACCGATCACGCCCATGATGAGGAAGGGATAGATGATGAGCACCGTAAGCAGCAGCCGGTTGCGGAAGATGAGCCTCCAGTCCTTGGCGAGAAGAGCCCTCCAGCCTCTCATGCCCCCGCCTCCCTCATGAAACGCAGAAAGGCGTCCTCCAGGGTGACCTCGCGGTAGTGCAGGTTACGCACCGAGCCCGCCAGGCCGGAGGCGATATCCGGTAGCTTGTCGGGAAGCTCGCGGCCGGTGATGATCACCGTATCCTCCTCCCTCCTCCACGACAGTCCAAGCCCGCGGCACATTTCATCGAGGTCCGCGGAACGGTCCGCGAGCAGTTGTAGTTCCACCCGGTCCGCCCCCAGCAACCTCTTGATCTCGCCCGGCGTCCCCTCCTCTCGCAGCGTCCCGTTCACGAGGATGGCCAGGCGGTCGCAGATGTGGTCGGCTTCCTCCATGTTGTGGGTGGTGAGGAGTATCGAGTTCCCCTCCTCCGCCAGGTGCATTATGAGCTCCCATAGCGTGCTGCGCGCCTCCGGGTCCAGCCCCGAGGTCGGCTCATCCAAGTATATGAGCTCAGGCCGGTGCACGAGACCCATCACCAGGCTGAGGCGCTGCTGCATGCCGCGGGAGAAAAAGCGCGTCTGCTTCGCGGCATGTTCCCCGAGGCCTGCCCAGGCGAGCAGTCCGTCTATCCTCTCCGGAGCTTCCTCTTTTCCCATGCTGTAGAGCCGCGCCAGCAGGACCAGGTTCTCGCGCGCGGTAAGGCGCCCGTAGAAGGCAGGCTCCTGGGGAACCAGCCCCACGCGCAGGCGGTAACGCGGTTCTCGCGGGACCACGGGCTCGTCATCGAGATGGATGACTCCCCGCGTCGGCGCGATCTGGCCGGTGAGAATACGTATGAGCGTGGTCTTCCCCGCCCCGTTGGGACCTATAAGCCCGAAGGTCTCGCCCTTTCCCACCGCGAGCGTCACGCCCTCCAGAGCCTTGACGCCGTCGAACTCCTTGCTGAGGCCGTGAATGGAGATCAAGCCGACACCTCCGCCTGTAACCGCTTTGAGCTTGATTGTAGCAGAATGCGCCGCGTACGGCGCAGGCCCGGCCGCGGGATCGCAGGCGGAGTGCTAGGCGCCTCGTTCAATATATATCAATAATTGACTATTACATCATAATTATGTTTTAATAACATATGCAACAATTCTCGTGCATACGATTAAAGGAATTGACCGTTTCGGATGATATATTATACAAAGAATGAACAAAAACGGCTGGAAATGCCTCTAACCGCTAAGGACTCGTTCCGGAGGTCGCATGGTCGCTAGGAACAGGGTAAGCGTGTTGCTCTTCGCGGGGATCCTCCCCCTGCTCGCCTTCCTCTGCTTTTCTTCCTTTGCGCCGGCGGCAACCCTGGAGGAGAAGCAGAGGGAGGCGGCGAAGGCCCGCGAGCAGATCGAGGCGATGAAGCATGAATCACAGCGTCTCGCCCAGGAATACAGCGTCGCCCTGAACGAACACGAGGCCATCCGCGCCGAGGTGGAGAGAAACCAGGAGCGGCTCGAGAAGGCCCAGAACGATTACAAGAGAGCCCGCACCATACTCCACGACCGCCTGCGCTCCATCTACAAATCCGGCGACGTGACCTCGGTCGAGGTCCTGCTCGAATCGATCAGCCTGGATGACTTCCTCACCAGGTATGATTTCTTCTCCTATATAGGCAACCGCGACTTCCAGTTGTTCGACGAGGTCAAGCGCCTGCGCGAGGAGATCGGCGAGCGGCAGCGCTCCCTGGAGGAACAGGAGGCGCGCCAGAGGCAGATACTCGGCTCTGTGAACGCCAAGAGGCAGGCGATGGAAGCCTCGCTGCAGGAACAGCAGAAATACCTCGATTCCGTGAACAAGGAGATACTGCAGCTTCTCGCGCAGAGCGGCGGCGGCACCCCGGTACCGACGGCCATCGGGAACTTCGTCTTCCCGGTAAGGGGGCCGAATACCTTCACCAACGACTGGCACGCGCCCCGCAGAGGACACCTCCACCAGGGCTGCGACGTCTTCGCCGCCGACGGCACGCCCCTGGTCGCCTGCGTCTCCGGCACCGTCCATCACGGCGAGGGAAAGAACGCCGGCCTCTACGTGCGGCTGGTCGGCGACGACGGTAACGTATACTACTACATGCACTGCCGGCGCTTCGCCGCCACCGGCCACGTGGCCGCGGGGACGGTCATCGCCTACGTCGGCGATACCGGCAACGCCGAGGGGGGGCCACCCCATCTCCACTTCGAAATCCATCCCGGGGGCGGCGCGGCGATAAACCCTTACCCCATCCTGCTCGCAGCTGCCCGCTGAGCGCCATCTCCACCCTCCCGTCCAGAAGACGTCTCCGGGCAGAGCGCTCGCTGTATGATCAAGTCTTCGCAAGGCCATAGATCTGATCGACGAGGCTTCGGCGCGCGTCACCTGCATGGGACCATCCAGAAGGAGCCGACGAACCCCCTCTCGGACCTGGCACTGAGGGGCGAAATAGGGGGGCACCGTGGTGGTCGAGGCCGCGGAAGTTGGGCTAGCCTTAAGCGCCAGACCCTCCGGCTCATGAATCCCGGGCGGCGTGCGCATCCCGCCGGCTCTCCCGCCGCGACGTCTATCCCTTGCGCGCGGCCGCTACGATGAAACCCCCGGCCCACTTCCAGCCCAGGAGGCCCACCATCTTCTCGTATGCCACGGCCACCGCCCCCAGGGGCCTGGTAATGGCGCTCACCGGGAAGTCGCTGTACGTGCGCAGGTGCAGGATCTCGAATCCTGCCCTGGTTAGCTCCCGGCGCACGGCGCGAGGCGTGTTGCACAGGTAGCGGACGGGGAAGATGTCATGGGGCGGCCTCCCGCTGAAGCGCGCCACCAGGCGCATCCGCCCTTCTTGCGGCACCAGCCTGGAGAGAAGGAAGTTGACGCCATACGGGTAGTAGAGGATGTTGGGCGTCATCAGCACCAACCGGCCACCCGGACGCAGCGCCCCATGCAACTCGCGCAGGAAGCGGGGGGGGTCATCGAGATGCTCGAGGAGGAATTTGCTCACCGCCAGGTCGGCACCTTCGCGCTCCAGAGGCACCTCGCGGTTCAGGTCGGCCAGGATGTAGCGGCTGTAGGGGCCCGATTGGCGCCTCTCGTCCACGCCGATTATCTCCCCCGCCCTGTGCAGCAGGCATTCCAGGTAGCATTCCTCTCCGCAGCCTAGGTCGATTGCCTTCCCTCCGCGCGGAAACGCCGACTCCGCGAGATGGAGGAAGGTAGTGTAGGCGTCGGGCTGGCCCGGCATGTATCTGCGGTATAGCTCGGCCGTCCACTGCCGCGACGCATCGCGGTTCATAGCAGCTCCAGCAGGCTCTCCACCACCAGGTCGGGCTGGGGATCATACCCCTCCAGGTCCTCGCGGCAGGACACGCCGGTGAGCACCAGGCAGGTGTCTAGCCCGGCGCGCCATCCCCCCAGGATGTCCGTCTCCAGGCGGTCGCCTATCATCAGGGTCCTGTCCGCCTTTCCGCCCGTCATGGCCAGCGCCGCCTGCATCATGTACACGCTGGGCTTTCCGACCACTATCGCTTCGCGGCCGGCCGCCGTCTCCAGTGCCGCGACGATCGCTCCCGCACCCGGCCACATCCCGTCGGGGGCGGGAAAGGTGGCGTCGTTGTTGGTGGCTACGAACACCGCGCCGGAGTGCAGCGCCAGGGAGGCGATGCGCAGCTTGTCGTAGGTGAGTTCGGTGTCCCAGCCGACGACGACGAAATCCGCCTTCCTCCCCTCCTCCCCGTCAAGCCGTTTGAGCGGCGTCGAGGACAGCGACTCTTCCAGGCCACGCCCGCCGATGACCATCGCGGTCCTGCCCTCGAGCTCATAATTCTCGACCAGAAAAGCCGACGTGGCCACGGAGGCGGTCATGAACTCCTCCTCCGATGCCTTGATGCCCATCCCGGCCAGTCTCTCCCTGTACTCTGGCCTGGTGTACTTGGAGTTATTGGTGATGAAGAGCACCCCCTTGCCCATCTCCCGCAGCTTGCCCACGAAAGAGACCGCGTCGGGAATGGGTTGCTGGTTGAGGTAGATGACGCCGTCCATGTCCAGGAGGAAGTCGTCGTATCTTGTCACGTAAGCCGTTCCGGCGTCAGCCATGAAAGCTTTGCCCCTCTTCGCTCACCTCAAGCTCCCGTTCGTAATCCCTCAAGGCTTCGCCATAGATATCCATTTCCGGCGCCATGACCGCGGCAAGCTTCGCCTGGCCGATAGCCAGCCTGATCATGCCCCTGCGATAAAGGCAGCGGCTCAAGGCGAACCTGGCGTAGTGGTTGGTGGGGTCGACCTCCAGGGCCTCCTCGAACTCGTGCTGGGCTTCCTCGTGACGGCCGCAGTTGTAATACGCTATCCCCAGGGATTCGAGGATGGATCCGCGCCCCGGTTCGAGCCGTTTCGCTTTCTCGAGCAGCGGTGCGGCCGCTCCCGGCTTGCGCTCTTCCAGGAGTACCCTAGCCGACAGGAGCAGGTCGTAGGCACTGTCGTTCACATCTATCCCCTCCCCTCCCCGGAAAGGCCGGCCGCTCCGCTTGCCGGCCTACGCTCGCCGAGGCGGATCAGTCCCGAGAATGCCAGCAGGGTACCCATGAACACCATTGCGTATGCGGGCCAGAGCGTCTGGCGCTCGTACTGTACGGGGATCGCCCCTCCCCCTCTCCCCACCTCCTCGAGCGCCGCTCCTATAAGCCTTGGATTGGAGGCGATGGTGGCGTAGAGGAGGGGGATGAAAACTATGCCCGCGGCGATCAGCACCACGCCGTAGTCTATCCGCGCGAAAGGCCCCTTGAACATCCAGGTCCCTATCATATACATGAATGCCAGGGCCGCGAGTGCTATACAGGCATAGGTCATGGCGCCCAGGTCGACGCCCGTGACCTCCACCACCTGCGGCGTCCCCCCCTCCCCTTCTGCCCAGGTAACCCTGGCCCATGGCAGGAACGAAAGGACTATGATCATCGATGCCGCGAAGGATGCCAGTACGGCGGCCGTCTTGTCACCGCGGTCCCACGGCCGGTCCCGGTACGATACCACACGCATGAATCCGCCCCTCTTCCCCGGCGGCTTCACCTTGCCCGCCACCGCCTTCAGATGCGGCCTGCCGTGCGGTCCCCTGCCCCGTGCCGCCCGTCTCGGCCTGCCCTCAGCCGGCGCGGATACGGCGCTTTCCTCCTCCGCCCCCGCGCTATCCCTGCTCCTGCCGCCCCTCAACCTGGATAACGCTGTATAGGTCTTCTCGCTGAAGGAAATGGTCACGGTGAACCTCTTCTTGCCGGCCTTTTCCTTCACGGACCTGCCGGAAGCCGGCTTGATGGAGACGACTTTCTTGTCCGAGGCCGGGGTAAGGGTACCGCTGGCCTTTCTCTCCGGCGTGACGCCTCCGGCGATGGAGGGTTCGCCGGCATCCTTGCTCTCGCCGGGGACTTCCACGGCCGATCCCCCGCTTGCGGGCTCCCCGGCAGGGCTCTGCGGGACCTCTCGCAACGTCCCCTTGCGGCCTTTCATCCTCACGTAGCATTCGTCGCAGAAGAACTTCCCCGCCGGGATCTCCTTTCCGCAACTCACGCACTCAGCCATCGCGGTTCCTCCGATTGATAGGCGGCGACCCGTTCCGCCCCGTGCTCTTCTCCGTCCACCGTATGATCCCGCCGGCTTGGCGAGCATCCACCGTGCAAGACCGCGGCTCTACCCCTGCTCATCTCTCTCGATCCCCCTGACCCTGTCCCTGATCCACAGGAACAGGCCCGGGAACCTGCGGCGGAAGAAGTCCTTGCCCCCGTTCCACGTCTTCTCCGCCCGTGCCGCGAGGGTTACCAGCGAATCATGGGGCAGACGGTTGCTGGTAAACACCCTGTCCGTCATCGCTTTCAGGTATCCCGACACCGGCTCGGGCAGCTTCTCCAGGGCGCGATATACGCGCACGAAGGTGCGGAAATAGTGGCGTGCGAAGTATAGCTGTTCCCTGGGAAGGGTCGGCTGGTCGACGAAACGGTCCTCGCGATAATCGTATATCTCGGGTACCCAGCCCTCCCTTACCGCCGTCTCGAAGAGCACGGTGTCCGGATAGGGATAGTATATGGGGCTCAGGGAATGGTCGGCCTTTATCTCCACGTTGAGCTTGATGGTATCCAGGACCCTGGACTTGTCCTCGTAAGGCAGCCCCACCATGTTGTAGGCCACGGTCTTTATCCCCGCCTCGCGGCAGGCCTCGAAGGCCTCGACGATCTTCTCCCTGGACATGTGGCGGTTGAGGACCTCGTTGCGGATGTAATCGTTTCCGCTCTCCACCCCGAAGAACATCTGGTAGCACCCGGCCTCGCGCAGCATGCGCACTATCTCTGGAGTGACAAGGTTGGCACGGTAATTGCAGATGAACGGGAGCCCGATCTCCCTGCGGTACATGGTAGTGAACCTCTCCAGCCAGCCTCCCTTCCAGGGCAGGATATCGTCGCGGAAGTTGAGGTATTCGATCCGCGGATAGGTCGCTTGCAGCTTTTTCAGGTATTCGATGCTGTATTCGGGGCTGTGAAAGCGCGAATAACGGTTCTTGTTGGGATAGATGTCTCGCATCCTCTTGTTCGAGCAGTAGGTGCAACTGTACGGGCATCCGCGCGAGAGGATCACCACTCCCGTGTTGATACGTGAGGATATCAGCCTGCCGAAGTCGAAGAGCGCGAAGTCGGGCAGCGGCAGCACGTCTATATCCTCGATGAGCGGCCGTGCCGGGTTGCGGTAGACGTTCCCGCCGTCTATCACCCATATGCTCTCCGTATCGCGGTAGTCCTTCCCCGCGTCCATGCGTCTTACCAGTTCGAGCAGCGCCTCCTCCCCCTCCCCCCGGCAGAGCATGTCCACGCCCTCGGTCGCTATGACCTCTTCCGGGAGGGTCGTCGGATGATAGCTTCCGGAGATCACCGGCACGCCAAGCGCTTCCTTCGCCCATAGCGCGTATTCCTTGACTTGCGGATACTCACGCGTCATGGTTACGAACCCCAGCAGGTCGGGGCTCTCTCTCTTCAAACTCTCCTTGAACTCCTCGCGCCCGACGGGGCTTGTCAGATGATAGAGGCCTGCCTCGTGCCCCGCACCCTTGAGTACCGCGGAGAGGCTTGCGACTCCCTCCATGTACCAGCCGCCTTCCTCCACTCCCAGCATGCGGCCGGTGCCGGGGTCTACGTTCACCTTGTAATCCGGGTATACGAAAAGGACTTTCAAACCACGCTCCCGCTTGGCTCCCTAATACTGACCGTAATCGCCCGCTTATTAAATATTAACCGATTATCGCGCCACACCTCCATATGCGTAGAACGCGTAAACACCAACCCCACCAGGCCTTGGTCTCAGGTAATGGGAGATGGGGTCATGACCCCACCCTTCGGGAAAGAGAACGAGCGGACAGATCAATCCTTAGTGACTATTTGAACCTGTACAGGGAAAAGGGTTCGATATCCCGGCTCGTCTGCCCGTCGAGCACGAGCTCGCTCATGAGCTTGCCGGTGACGGGAGCGAGGCATACGCCGTCACCCGCATGCCCCGTCGCCATGTAGAATCCCTTGACCCCCTTCACCATGCCCATGATGGGGAGCCCGTCGGGTGAGAAGGGCCGCAGACCCGCGAAGGAACGGATGACGTCCAGGTCCTTTATCCAGGGCAGGTATTCCATGGCGTTTCTGGCGATGGCGTTTATGGCCTCCGGGGTGGTGTTGTTGTCGAACCCCGCGAACTCGCGCGTGCTCCCCAGCAGCAGGTTGCCGCTCGCGGTCTGCTCGGCGGTGAAGCCGAGGCCCAACTTCGCGGCCTCTTCGTCCCTGGGCATCAGCTCGGCGATGTTGGCCTTGGTGCCCAGGTATTCAGCTCCCGACACGATCACGTCGAGCAGGCGCTCCCTGACCTCCGTCACCAGTATCTGGCCGCGCTGGGGAAGGATGGGGATATCCACGATGATCATCTTCCCGATCTGGTTCGAGCCGGTCCCGGCGGCGCAGACCACCCTGCGGGAGTGTATGCTTCCGGCGGTGGTATCCACCTCCCGCACCCGGTTGTTGGTGACCACGATGTTCTCGACCTTGCACCCCTTGAGGATGGTGGCCCCCATCTCCTGGGCCCTCTGGGCCAGGCCCAGGGTGAGCTTTATGGGATTTACCTGTGCGTCGCTTGCGCAGTACGAGGCCCCCTTTACCTCCTTGCTCACCTCGGGGATGTACTCTTTCAGCTCCGCGGGCGAAAGCGCCTCCACCTCGAGGCCCGCGGTCTTGAGTTTTTTCGCCCTCGCTTTCAGCTCCTTAAGCTGCTCGGCGGAAGTGGCCAGCATCAGGCCGCCGCAGGGATTGAACTCCACGTCCACTTCCACCTGCTTCAGCTCCTCCGCGATGGAGGGAAACAGCCGCACGCTCTCGCGTGCGAGCTCCAGGTGTTGGCCGAGCTGCTTCGTCTGCAAGGATACGAAACCGTCGCAGGCGCCAGAGGCCCCGCTCGCCAGATCATCCGCCTCGACGATCATCACCTCAGCACCCTCCTTGCAGAGGTAGTAGGCGGTGGCCGCGCCGATTACGCCGCCGCCGATGACCACGACCTCGGAACTCAGAACATCAGCCATCTTTCCCCCCCAATCTACCGAGCCTGACCGGCCGGACCGGAGGCCGCACCCTGAAAGCGCCCAGATCCTCCGTCCCCCTGCCGGTCGCCGCCGATAGTTCGCCCGCCAGCAACGCCTGGCAGAACCTACCCTGACAGTAACCCAATCCGGCGCGAGAGTATCGTCTCAGGGCGGCGAGGGCGTGAAAGCCCTGCTCCGCTAACTCCCCGATGCGGGAGTTCGAGATCTCCTCGCAACGGCAGAGGTGGTAATCCGCGTCCTCGCGGTAACCGACCACCTTCTGCGGTTCCTCTAATGACATTACTCGGTCTCTGACTCCCCTCACCTTTAGGGCCCACTCCTCCGGGACCTCCAGCGTGACCAGGCCGGTCTTGTCCTTCACGCCCACGTTCGCCGCCCTTAATATCTTTCCCTTGCCCAGGGATTTTCCCTCCCCATTAACCGCCCATGCCAAACCGCCTTCTCTAAGCCCTCCCCCCATCTCGTGGGGAACGGTGACCCGCGCCGTCCCTTCGTCACCGCTGCGGTCCAGCAGAAAGACGGCCATCCCCGGGCACGACGCGACACAGCGGCCGCAGCCGTCGCACTGCTCCGGGTCGTAGCGGGGCGGGGCGCAGATATCGTCCCCCACCACGATGGCACCCCTGCGGCAGGCTTCTTCGCAGGGGTTGCACGGTATCTCCTCAACACAGTCCACAACCGCCGTCGCCCCCGAGAGAGACTTTTCCCATGCCTCCCGCCAGGGATCCCCTACGCTGTTCTTCTCCTCCTTCATTCGCAATACACACACCTCTTGGCCTCGAGCTTCTCCGTTCCGTACGGTCCTCCGCGCAGACCGTCGAGGCGGCGCCGTACCGCCGCCTTCCTCGCCGCCACCCGGCGCGAGCTCAGGGCCTCGTGGTCTTCCGCCACGGAGAGGCCCGCCATCCTGCCCTCCTCCATGGCCACCGAGGCCTCCTCGACCCCGGCGGCGTCGCCGGCCACGTATACGCCCGGTATATCGGTGCGCATCTCGCTGTCGTGCCACGGGAGGAAGCCCCCCAACTCGGCCCGGTAGAGCATCCTGCAGCCACGCATCGCCGCCAGCTCCGCCAGGGGGGACAAGCCCAGTGCCAGGCAGAGGGCATCGGCACGGAAACGCCCGATGGTACCCGTTTCCAGGTTCTCCACCAGTACCGACTCCACGCTGCCGCTCCCCTCCGCCGCCAGGAGACGGTGCCTCAGGTAGATGTAGACCCCCTCGCGCCTCACTCGCTCGCGGTGTACCTCGTAGCCGCCGACACGGTCGGCGATATCCACGATCCCCACGACCTCCGCGCCCGCCTGCAGCAACTGGAAGCTGACGATGAGCCCGACGTTTCCCGAGCCGGCCATCAATACGCGTCTTCCGGGCAGCACGCCGTGGACGTTCACCAGGGTCTGGGCCGCTCCCGCGCCCATCACCCCCGGCAGCGTCCATCCGGGGAAGGCCGTGCTCTTCTCGTATGCCCCCGTGGCGATCAACGTTGCCGATGGTTCGATGAGGTAAATACCCTGCGGGCCATCCACCATCAGCTCCCCTCCGGGAAAAAACCCGATCGCCGTCGAGTAGAGCCTTATCTCCACCCCTTCGTCGGTGCATGATCGCATCAGTTCGACCCCTATCTCGTAGCCGCGTTTGCCCGCCCCGTGATGGCGAGAACCGAAGAAGCGGTGGATCTGCTTGAAGAGCTGCCCGCCGCCCCGGTCGTTCTCGTCCAGCACCACCACCGGCATCCCCGCCCTGGCGGCCTCTCGCGCGGCGCAGAGACCGGCGGGGCCGGCGCCCACGACCACCAGGGCTTGCTTCTCCCGGGGAAGGCTCACGATCCCGGCCTCCCCGGCGTCTCGACCTTCATGCCCTCCCGAACCGGGGTGACGCAGGTGCGTACGTTGGGCGTGCCGTCGACCGTCATGGCGCATTCCGTGCATCGGCCGATCATGCAGAAGGGGCCGCGCGGCTCCCCGGAGTGCGGGGAATAGCGCGTGAGCCTGATGCCCGCCGCGTAAAGGGCGGCGGCTATAGGCTCGCCCTCGTGCGCCGGAACCTGCCGTCCATCGACATATATGGTGACCGGACGCCCCCGTTCCATTTCTCCCAAAACGGGGTGTCTCCCGACCCTGAGATGCAAGTCCGTTAACCTCCGCATCGCGCTCCTGCCGCCCTAGGATCATCGCCCCGGGACGAAAGACCTGCGCTCCCTCGACGTACTTTATGCGCGCGGCATTCCTAGGGATAATATAATGTATTGTCATTGAGGGGCACTAGAAGGGAGGAAGGACTTGCATATTACGCCCGAGCAAATGCAGGATCTGCGCCTGGGCGCCCTGACCGCCATAGACGGGCTGTGGTTCATGGCCGTGGAGAAGAAATACGGCTTCGAGACCGCCCTCGAGCTGGATCTCGAGGTCTGGAAGGACTACGGCCGCGTGCTCTTGAAAAGGCTCGCCCGCATGCTGGGACTGACCATCGACCCCGCGCATCCACCCGACCTGCCGACCGTCAATCTTCTTCTCGAGACCGTTTGCCACGTGGACGGCACGCAGTGCGAGGGTACGGTCACGAGCGGCGAGATAGTCTTCCGCGTGCAACGCTGTTCCTGGTGGGACAACCTCAGCAGCGCCGGCCGCGAGTCTCACGTTCCATGCGAGTTCGTGGACAACACCATCTTCCGCGACTGACTCACGGCCGTCGATCCCGGTTTGGATTTCGAGATCACCCGCTCGCTGCCGCGGGGGGACGACCATTGCGAGTGGACGATAAGAAGACGCTGAGCGCTCCGCCCGCATGCATGGCAGAGCAGGCCGTGTGACCTGCTGATCCTGTATTATCAAGGCTTGAGGGCGCGAGTAATGAACTCCACCGCTTCCCGCGTTATCTCCTCCATGTTGTGCTTCATGGGGTCCTCCATCCAGTAGTTGGCCAGCCGCACCAGCTGTCCGATTATGGCATAGGCGGCGATATCCGGGTGCAGCTTGCGGATGGACCCCTCCTTGATCCCGCGGGTGATGGTCACCTTGAGGTCCATGGCTATGGAGGAGATGATCTGCGCCAGCTTCCGCTCGTAGGAGACGTCGGTGAGCACGGACTCCTCCAGGTACAGGGTATAGACCTCGCGGTTCTCCACGATGATCTGGAAGGCTACGGGTATGGCGATACGTATCCTCTCCAGCATATCGGGCACCGACGCTATCTCCTCCGAGACCCTCATCCTGAAGACGCGTATACCCTCCTCGGCCAGGTCGAGAAGGAGGTCCTCCTTGCCCGAGTAATAGTCGTAGAACTCCCCCAATGATACCTGGGCCAGTTCCACCAGGTCCTTCTCCGTGGTGGCATAGTAACCCTGGCGGGAGAAAAGGCGCACCCCCGCTTTCATGATGCGCCTGCGCACGTCCTGCTCGACCGTCCCACCCTCCTCCTCGCCGAAGACCTCCTCCGCCACGCGCTGCGGGTTGCTGCTCATCTCCCTCCAGATCTTTATCTTCTTCGACATTATCCCCCTTATCCTCTCCAGGGGGAGGTGTTTCTGGAGCTGCAGCCTCCTGATGTAGTTGATCATCTGGATGTAGGAGGGGTCGTAATAGGCCATGTTCCTGTGGGTCTTCACGGGGGGAGGAAGCAGGCCGATGCGCACGTAGTAATTGATGGCGGACGTGGAGACCCCCGTAGCCCGCGAGACCTGGGATACCTTCAGGAGGGCTTCAAGCTCGGCCCGTTTCTCCTTTTTCTTCCCCACCGCTTGTTCTTTTCCAGGCATATGTTAAGTATAAGTTAACACTGTAGTTAATGGAATGGTTCTCTTCCGTCAGCTTGGCGAGAACGCGGTCTCGTGGTCGTAGATAACCAGCCCCGAAGGAAGCTTGGGGTAGAAATACGAGCTCTTGTGGGGCATCCGCTCTCCCCCTTCCGCGATCTCCCATATCTCGTCCATGCTCGTCGGCCGCACCAGGAAAGCCGCCTGCGCCTCCCCCTCGCCCACGGCGGATACCGCCTCGCTCTCCCATGGGGTGAAGGTGAGGCGGCCTTTCTCCGCCAGCTCCGTCGCATCCAGCCCCAGTCCTTCACCGATGGCCAATCCATGCAGGATGGGCATATCGAGGTTCTTCCACCTCTTGCTCCCGGGTCCACCCAGTACGGTTTCCGGCTCCACGCCTTCGCGCAGAACGAGGAGGGACGCTCCCTCTTTCGTGACCATGACGAACGAGGGGCGCGCGGCCGTTTCCAGCCGCTCCTTGAACATGCCCTTGCGTGCCGCGATATCCCGCTGGATCACCTCTACCCGGAAATAATCCTCCATCCGCCGGTACGCTTCATCGACCGGCATGGGCAGCCCGCACAGGAGCCGGTGTACGGGGAGGACGGCCAGCCCCGGGTCCTCCGAGCGGAAAAGGACGGCGGACACGTACGCGCCCGGGTTCCACGCATCCGCGGCATCCGGCTCCTCCCTGCTGTACTTGAGGGCGGTCTCGTAACGATGATGGCCGTCCGCTATCATCAGCCTCCTTTCGCCGAGGACGCCCGCCAGCCCTTGGGCATCTTCCCCTTCCGGCAGGCGCCAGAGCTGGTGGCTCACTCCCTCATCGTCGCGCAGCTCGAGGAACGGCGGGGTGGTGGTGGCCTCCACCAGGAGTTCGAGTACCTCCTCCTCCTCGTCGCGGAAAACGGTGAAGATCTGACAAAAATTTGCGCGGCATGCGCGCAGCAGGTGTAACCGCTCCTCTCGGATACGGGGAAAGGTCTTCTCGTGCGGCAGGATCTCTCCGCTAGAAAATTCCCTGCACCGCAGCAACGCGAGCACCCCGGTCCTGCTCGCCACGCCTTCACCGGGCAGGTCGAATGCCTGGCGGTAGATGTACAGGCAGGGCTCGTCGTCGGCGGCCAGGACCTCCCCTTTCTTCCAAACCCGGAACAACCTTGCGGAGGTATTCCAGAACTCGCGCTCACCGCCGCATCGCGGCAGGATCAGCCTCACGATGTTGTAAGGGGAGCGCGACCGCAGCGCCTGCTTGCGATTATCGTCGATGATGTCGTAGGGAGGGGCAATGGCCCTCGAGAGGTCCTCAACTATCCTTGGATTATAAAAAGTGCCTCGAAAGGCTCTTATATCAGCCAATATCTCTCTCCCATATCCTGCCAAATCGTAAGGACGCTCCGCCAGACCGTCCGCAATATTATATCCAATGCCCAATCCCTTGTATATGCGCTCGATAGAGCGGCACCCCCTTCCTTCCAGGTTCCACCTCGATGACCCACCTCCAGGCTGGTGCGCCGTCTCGGGAGCATGGAGTCCAGGCCTCGCATCACGATCCTGTTTTCTGCGGCGTCCCCCGGTAAACCTTCGTGGCCCCTCTCCCGGGTGCGTTGCCGCCACGCCGTAAAGACGCGAAACGCGGTCCCCCGCCCGGACTGATCTCTTGCCCGCGCTCGCTTGCGGCCTCATGCGCCCGGCCCTTCGGGAGCGGAGAAAATAGTCGTATGGATTTAAGGCTTTGCTATTGCTTCCATGCCTTGGTTGTATTAAAAATAGTCATACCGGTAAATTGAGAATCACTCGTATCCATCGGTATCCATTGCTTCTTTTCAGCCCATGGAGGGCGATATGACCTTCAACGCGGAACAGGCCGCATGCCTTTCCGGATGTTCGCAACGCCAGTTGCGCTACTGGAAAGATACCGGACTCATCCAACCGGCGGTGGTGGAGATGGACGAGACCGGCAACAGGAAGGACCGCTACGACTTCGGCAACCTGGTGGAGCTGAGGACCATCGTCGGCATGCTTCAGGGGGGCGTCAGCCTGCAGAAGATACGGAAGACCCTGGCCTACCTGCACGATAACACCGACTACTCCCGCCCGCTGGCGGAATGCAAGCTGGTGACCGACGGTTCCACCATCTTCGAGATCTGCGATAGCCCCGACAGTATCCTCGACACCCTCAGGCGCGGCCAGGTCGCTCTGTGCATCGCGCTCGACGGCATCGTGGAGGAACTGTCCGCACGCCTTCTGGAGATGGACCGCGACCGCGAGGTCCTCCTGGAAACGCTAATGGCATGACAACGGGATCGCGTGGCACTAGGCCTCAACCCATCGCCTGACGGACATCCCGCCGGCAAGTCACCTTGCTACCGCGATATCCAGCGTTTATCATTCAGCATATATTATTCTGCATCCTAGGTGGGACGATGATATTCACTAAACCGGATTTAATCCTGCTCCACCCTCCCAGCGTATACGACTTCCGGCGCCTGACGGTCGTGCCTAGCCCCATAAGCGACCTCGTACCGTCGACCCCGGTCTTCGAGATGTATCCCATAGGTTTCACTTATCTGGGGGAGTACCTGGAGCGCAACGGCTTCAACGCCAGAGTCGTCAACCTCGCCCAGCGCATGCTGGAGGACGACGGGTTCGACGTCCCCAAGTTCCTCGCGGGCCTCGATCCCGCGGCCTTCGGCATCGACCTGCACTGGTTGACTCACGCGCAGGGGGCCCTGGAGGTGGCACGCCAGGTGAAGCTGGTCCATCCCCATACACCGGTGATCATGGGGGGTTATTCGGCCACCTTCTTCCACCGCGAGCTCATGGATTACCCCCAGGTCGATTACGTCCTGCGCGGGGACTCCACCGAAGAGCCACTGCGCATGCTCATGGAATCCATAATCCACGGCACTCCCCTGAACTCCATACCCAATCTCACCTACCGCGCCGCGGAT
>CAZQFX010000019.1:7850-25900 GCA_964592775.1 uncultured Actinomycetota bacterium | reverse complement strand
AGAACTCGTCCAGCATGCGGCCCCTTTCCTTCTTCGAGGCCTTCCTATACCTCTTTGAAAGAGAAAATAACGGAGCCTTCTTCCTGCTAACATATTAGAAGAGGAAATGGCATAGGGGTTGCATCTCTATCTTGGGCACAAAAGGGTAGATAACCGGAATAGCAAGGAGGAATAAATGAAAGAGTATAGATTGATCGCCATACCACCTGTCTTGCTTCTGTTGGCGAGCATGCTTTTGGGCTGTGCCGTAATCGGCTGTGGAGATAATGTAACCAACGATTCAGCAGAGGAAACCGAATATACCGCGGGCAATTGGGGTTTCGTAGACAGGTCCGGAGAGATGATGATCGAACCTCGGTTCGATGATGTCTTCTCGTTCTCGGAGGGGCTGGCGCCAGTCAAGGTGGACGGCAAATGGGGATTTATCGATACCTCGGGGGATTTCATCATCGAGCCGCAATACGAGTCATGCTTACCTTTCACCGAGGGGTTAGCGGTCGTAGAGTCTGACGGTAAGTTCGGTTATATAGACCAGGCAGGAGAAATATCAATGAAGCCTCGGTTTGGTTTCGCAGCTTCCTTTTCGGACAGTCTCGCTCCTGCGTCAAGCATTCCCTTTGGAGAACCTGGTTATAAAGTAGGTCTGATAGACAAGGAGGGAGAATGGGTGGTTGAGCCGCAGTTCGAGGCCATTATGGACTTCTCCGAGGGACTAGCGGCTGTCACATATGAGCACGACGGCAATTGGGGTTTCATCGATAAGACGGGAACACTCGTTATCGAAGCCAAGTATTCCTCCGTATCCAATTTCTCGGAAGGCTTGGCGGTTGCACAGAGTTCTGAGCACGACGGCCTGACCGGTTTCATCGATAAGGATGGAAATTGGGCCATCGCGCCAAGGTTCGAGGGCGCAGATGCATTCTCAGAAGGTTTTGCAAGGGCTAGTATGGATGGAAAGACCCGCTTTATCGATAAATCTGGCAACTGGGCTATCGAAACACAGTACGAACCATACCATGGGTTCTCTGAAGGCCTTGCCCCAGTTGCTCCGGATTTAATGGGGCCGTACGGCTACATCGATAAGACCGGCAACTTGGTAATTGACCTAGAATACGACATCGCCAGTTCATTTAAGGAGGGGCGGGCATTGGTATCGAATGACGAGAAATATGGTTTCATCGATGCTGAGGGAAACATAGTAATAGAGCAGCGCTTCTCCAAAGCTTATTATTTCTCAGAGGGCTTGGCAGCGGTGCAGATATAGCAGTAGGCCCTGGATTAATAGAGCAGATATAGAACCTGATTCTAGAATCCCCACTCTCGAAAATCCGGGTTATCAGCAGTAACCCACGATATTGTTCTGGGCTTTTATGCCCATCCCTCCGGGGTTATCACTCCAAGAATCGGCGAAAGATGCCTCATTCGAACAACTTGATCCATTGGCCTTCTCCCCGAAGTTCTAGTCTTGGCGATGTGAAACCTCCGAAATAAATGGCCGAGACTCAAACGGGTGAAGTCCAAGTCTGACAAACCGCACCCTCTCAGGAGTTCACCAGGGAGATGGCGCGCAGCGCCCGGGGCATGGAGGGATAGACGAGGACGTCCGCGGCGAGCAGCCTGGCCTGCAGGCTGCGCAGGACCTCCTCGAAGACGATGTCGTCCTCGCCGATGGCGCGCGAATACATCACCACCGCCACCGGTTTTCCAGCCTCGCGCCTGATGCGTATGAGTATGTCCGCGGCCGCGGCGAGCCCTTCCGCCCCACCCAGGCCGTGGGCGAAGTTGAGGGCGATATCGAAGACGAGGATGTCGGTGCCGGGGACGGCGGCCGCCTCGCGCATGGCCGCCTCGAAGACGGGGAGGTGGATCAGCGGTGCCCCGATGTCCAGGGGGTTGCCCACCGCCGCGCCGGGCGCGTTGAGCACCTCGCGCAGACGGTCCACGCTCTCGCCCGCGGGAAGCGGGACCTCGAGCCCCTCGTCCTCAGCCAGGTCGGCGGCGTAGGTGCCCAGGCCCCCGCCCCCGCCGCTGAGCATCAGCCTTCGCCCCGGGTTGCGCCCCAGGTGCCTCAGGGTCAGGAGGACGTCGCACAGTTCATCCACCCCGGAGACCTCGATGACGCCGCACTGGCGCATCATCCCCTCCCAGATGTGGTTGGCGCCGGCCAGGGAGCCGGTGTGGGAGGCGACCGCACGCGCCGAGGAGCCGCTCTTTCCCACTTTCCATATCACCACGGGCTTGCCGGAGGCCGCCTCCTTGAGCGCCCGCATGAAATCCCGTCCGTCCGAGACGCCCTCCAGGTAGGCGGAGATCACCTTCGTCTGGGGGTCGGCGGCGAAGTAGCGGATGAGATCGGTCTCGTCTATGTCGGTGGCGTTGCCGTAGCTCACGATGGCGCTGAAGTCGATGCCCAGGTCCTTGCACTGGCGGCCTACATGGACGGAGAAACCGCCGCTCTGGGAGATGAAGGCGACGTCGCCCGGAGTGGAGGAGAAATCGAAGCCCGGCAGCAGGGTCAGCCGGTTGCGCGGGTTGTAGATACCGAAACAGTTGGGCCCGACGATGCGGAAACCGCCCTCCCGCGCCAGGCGCAGCGCCTCCCGCTCCAGTGCTTCGCCTTCCTCTCCGGCTTCCCCGAAACCGGCGGCCATGATGATGACCCCCTTCACCCCCAGGCCCGCGCAATCTCCGAGGATGTCCATGGAGGCGTGGGCGGGGATGGTCAGGCACACCAGCTCGGGGACCTCCGGCAGCGATCCCAGGTCGGGATAGACCTGCCGTCCCATGATCTCCGTCTCCTTCGGGTTGACCAGGTAGACCGGACCGGAGAAGCCGTAGGCGAGCTGGGAGGCGGTGAAGAGCGAGCCGAATTTGACCGGTTTGGCGGAAGCCCCCACGATGGCCATGGAGCGGGCGTTTACGATTGCGTCTATTTCGGTGAAGTCGAATTCCATTGCTGCTGTGTCCTCCTTACATCGGCGACATTATAACATGGGGTTGCGCAGATCTAATGGACGGCTTCCTTTCGCTACGTACACGTGCCAGGTCTCGACCTTCGGAAAGCTCAAGACGCTGGCACCGTCGCGCCGAAGACGGCGTTGTCGCTTACGCGATACATGCTTACGAGTGTGGTTGCGCAGATGTATAATCGTGACATGGGTGGTAAGACGATGGAGTTGGCGGAGCTTTCGAGCCCGGAGATAGATTCCCTCGACCGGGAGAGGACCCTCTTCGCCATGGCCATGAGCCCCCTTGAGGTGCACGGGCCCCATCTCCCCCTGGGCACGGACGTGTGGCTGGCGGAGGAGGTGCGGGACCGCGCCCTGGCCAAGATCCGCGAGCGCCACCCCGAGCTGGACTTGGCCATCTTCCCGTCCTTCTACGTCGGCAACGACACCATCCCCGGGTCGGTGGAGGTGGACAGCCGGGCCATCAATTACGTCCTGCGCGCCAACGCCGCCTTCCTCGCCGACCGCGGCTTCCGCTACCTGCTGGTCACCGACAACCACGGCGGTCCGCGCCACCAGGTGGCCACGGCCAAGGCGGTGCGGCGGCTGTACCACAAGCGGGATTTTCACATCGTGGCGCCCTTCCTCTCCTTCTTCCGCCGCATGGTGGAGCTGGACCCCGAACTGCTCTCCCGCCTCGGTGTCGGAGCGGGGGCCTGCGGCGACGATCAGGACAGCCACGCCGGCCTGAACGAAACCTCCCTCATGCTCCAGGCCCGGCCCGGCAAGGTCCGGCCCATGTGGAAGGACCTGACGCGGGTAGCCATCAACCCCCGCCGCCTTCCCAACATCGTCCTGGGGGCGCTGGGAAGGG
The DNA here is from genome assembly GCA_964592775.1 of uncultured Actinomycetota bacterium. Lineage (GTDB taxonomy): Bacteria > Actinomycetota > Geothermincolia > Geothermincolales > RBG-13-55-18 > SURF-21. The sequence continues at coordinate 22,078 of CAZQFX010000019.1, read as the reverse complement.
GACTGCGGGTTATCGGGCTGGAGGAGCTGGGCAAGGACCTGGGCCATGCGGGCCTGATGCTCTCGTGGGTGACGGAGGAGAATCCCTCCACCTACATCGGCGAGCCCCGCGCCGCCACGCCAGAGGCCGGCGACCGCATGCTCGACGCCTTCTCGGACGAGGCCGCCGCCGCGGTGGACGCGGCGCTGGCAGGGAAGCCGCCCTACCATACGCCGCTGGGCTGGTCCCTGCGTATCATCGAGCCCAGCCGCTAGGGGGGCAAGCACGGTTGCGAGGCGGCACCCGTTTTCACGTCATTGCGAGGAGTCCGCGACGAAGCAAGCCAAAGGCGCACGCTACTCTGTATTTCCGCCCTAAATGGATATGCGACCATCCTCTTCCATCATGACGGCACAATGCGGCCCCAATCCCGTTCCGGGCCTGACCCCGGGAGGGGATGACGGCACAATGCGGCCCCAATCCCGTTCCGGGCCTGACCCCGGGAGGCGACTGGGATATAATCGTTGAGAGCATTGAACAGGAGGACCGGTCGTGAGGTGGGAGAGCGGCAAGACGCGGAGCGTGGAGAACGGCATTCCCTGGGTGGATCCGCACGTGCACATCATGCCCCCGCGGCGCATGGCGGGCCTGGTGCGCTGGGTGAAGAAGTTCACCCCCGGGTTCCCCGTCAGCGAGGACATCACGGCCGAGGACATCCTGGCCAGCATCCGCGCTTCCGAGATACCGTTCTTCTTCAACCTCGTCTTTCCCCTCTGGGAGAAGGAGACGGAGGACCTCAACCGCTTCAACCGCGATATCTGCGCGGGCATCCCCGAGGCCATCCCCTTCGGCTCCGTGCACATCGAGACACTGGACAAGGCTGCGGAGACGCGCCGCTGCATCGAGGAGTACGGCTTCATGGGCATGAAGCTGCATCCCTTCGCGCAGCGTTTCCCGGCCTTCGGCCCGGAGATGCGCCCCATGTTCGAGGTGCTCGACGAGCACCGCCGGCTTTTCATCGTGCACACCGGGTTCGACGTCTTCTACGGCATGCGCATGGACCTCGGCGACATGGAGGCGGTGATCCGCGACTACCCAGACATGCAGGTGGTGGCGGCGCACGCCGCCTTCCCGCGCTTCGAGCTGGTGCACCGCCTGCTCGCCGCGTATCCCAATTTCTGGCTGGACATGACCAACACCATCTCCTGTATGCGCCTGTACGAGGACGTCAAGGACAGCAGGGGCGGCCTCCCCCCCATGGCGGCGAGCCTGGAGATGGACGAGGTGCGGCAGAACTACGGCTGGTTCTTCCGCCTCTTCGAGGACTTCCCCGGACGCATCATGTACGGCACCGATTTCCCCGTCGGGTTCGGCTATCACCCCGCCCTCCTCGACGACCTGCGCTATTTCGGCTTCGGCCGGGAGGTGGAGGAGTACCTTCTCTTCCGGACCGCGCTGAGCCTGTCGAGCCGGTGCGGGCGACCCGACCTCCTAGCTTCCCTGGGAGGAGGATAAGGCGGGGGTAGGGCAGCCCCGAGGGTGGTGTTTTTCGCCGCGCCGGAGCCTGTTGCATAAACCTCATAAGAATCTAGCTCTCCCAAAATCGCGGCAAAATAGGCATCAAAATGGAGGACGAACGGTCAATATTGGGCCATTTCGGTGAATATGTGGAGAGCAATATCTCTGACGCAGGGTTTGTGCGACAGCCGCGCCGGGTATAAGAATGTGCGAGAGGTTGATCTGGTTGCGTCCGCACAGGAGGTGAGCGATGTCGGCGGTCAGGGATTACTTGAAGACGTTGCACCTGTTCACGTGCAAGGTGTTCCTTTCCCCGGACGAGAACCCCGGCCGGAAGGTCTGGTTCGCCTTCAACGAAGAGGGGAAGGTGACCGGCCACTCCTTCGAACCGCTGGACAAGGAATGGGACGGTACGGGCCCTCGGTCGGTGATCACCCCCATGGGGCGGTTCGAGAGCGATGCCAGGTTCACCGAGGACTGGACGGCGTTCATCGCTATGGCCGAGGCGGAGGAGCAGAGACAACGCGGCGCGTGATGCCGCCGCCGCCTGCTCCCGTTGACGAAGCCCCGTGGGGGGCGGATAATCGCTTTGGAGAGAGTCAGCCGGGTGGTCGCGGGCAAGGTCGCGGCCGCGCTCGAGGAAAGTCCGGACTCCACAGGGCAGGGAGCTGGGTAACGCCCAGGCGGGGCGACCCGACGGAAAGTGCCACAGAAAGGGAAACCGCCCGCCGGTGCACAGGCGCATGCGGTGCCGGCGAGCAAGGGTGAAAAGGTGGGGTAAGAGCCCACCAGCGGTCCTGGTGACAGGCCGGCTTGGTAAACCCCTCCCGGAGCAAGGCCAAATAGGAGCCGATGCTGCGGCCCGCAGCGCTCGAGGCTCGGGTAGGCCGCTAGAGGCCGCCGGTAACGGCGGTCCCAGATGGATGACCACCGCCCGGTGCGAACCGGGTACAGGATCCGGCTTACAGGCCGGCTCTCTCCCTCATCTATGCCATCGGTTCTTCTGCCATAAGTTTGGGGGGAGAAGCAAGAGATCCCACGACCCCCCATTCTTCTCGCAAGAGAACCATGCTATCCTGGTCCTGGAGACAGCTGAGCGGGCACGAAACGGGGGTGTGCGTATGTCACTCATGAAATGCGGGAGATGCGGTGTCCCCAAGCGAATCGCTCTCATGCACCGCTGGCGGGACGACGGCGTGCTGGAGAGCCGCATGGGGGCCGCCAGGGGCATCCTCATCGAGAGGGACGCCTTCGCCGGATCGCTGGAGAGGATAGAGGAAGCCCTCGGCTTCCCCATCGACCATATCATCATCGACGCCAAGCGCAGGGACGCCAAGCTCTACGTCGACGACGTGGTTTCCGGCATACCCGGCGCGATCGCCCGCCTCCGCCCCTTTCGCAGGCTGGGTTACGTCATCATGATCCGCCAGGTGGCGACGATCGGGCTGGCCAAGGCCGAGCTGCTGAGCTACAAGCCGGGCAGGAAATTCGTCGGCCGGGTCTGCCCCGTCTACCACCCCGTCCTCTTCGTCGGTGATGTCTGCGGGGCGTTCGAGAGCCTGGAGAGGAGGAGGGCAAGACCGTATTATGGCCAGATCGGGGAAGCGTGGTTCTCGGAACTCCGCGTAGACGAGAGCCTTCCCAGGGAGGACCGCCTGGAGCTTGAGAAGACCCCGGAGACCTCCGCCCGGGCCGGTTTCGAGCGCTGCGAGACGTGCGGAGTCCCGCGGGGGATCGACAACTTCCAATGGGACACCGCGGCGGGAAAGATCATCGACAGGACCACGGGCGAGTGGATAATCTATATCAACGTGGAGGGCGTGAACACCATCCTGAGGGAACTCGAACAGGAACTGGGAGAGGAAATACCGCGCATGGCCTCCAGGTTCACCTTCGACGTCTACCGCGGGCTGGTGCGGGAACACCCCTCCTCGTACCTCGCGGACCTGTCCTTCATGAAGGTGCGCGGTTTCGGCGTCCCGAGCTCGGACGGCTCCTCGCGGCGGGAACTCGAGGCGGGGATCACCATCCGCAATCCCTTCAACGCGCCCATGGTCGCGGGCATGGTAGCCGCCGTCCGTGGAGGCGATGAAACCGAGTTCACCTGGGAGACGCCCGAGCCCGGCGTGCTGACAGTGAAGGTCAAGGGCTAGACGAAGCCCGGGCCGGCGCGGGCCTTTCCCCTGGGTACTCAGGCCCGACGCCCCTTTTCGCGCCTTGTGCCGCCACGGCAGAATTCCGATTGGCCGTTATAGGAGCCGCATTTGAAGAAGGAGAAGACGATGGAAGGCGAAACCGGGACGCAGGGCGAGTTCGACGAGAAGACCCTCAAGAGGGCCGATTTCTGCACCAACAAGTGCACCGCCTGCAAGCTGGGCAGGAGGAAGGGGAAGGGCTTCTTCCACTGGGTGGTGAGGATGGAGGCCAAGCTCAAGCTCTGCCCCTGGTGCAGGGCTTACGAGAAGGTGTACGGGGTCCCGGCCTACGAGAAGCTTCCGGAAGCTTGAGCGGACACCAACCCCTTACGGGTGCGGACTGGAAGGGGCTGGCAGACGAATCCTGGCGCGTCTTCGCGCTCAACGAGGTGGAACAGGGAGACGTCTACTACCACATGCCCTCGTACCACCACTACCCCTCGCTCTTCGCCTGGGACAGCGGCTTCCACGCCGCATCCATGTCCCACCTCGATGCGGACAAGGCGAAGCGGGAACTCGCGACCCTGTTCCGCCAGGTGGCAAAGGACGGTCATCTTCCCCACGAGGTTCTCCTCCCCAACCGCTACTCCGAACGCTGGATGAGGGGCCTGGAGACGCGCCTGGTGCGCTGGGAGTTCGACGGACGCGGCGCTTCGTTCATGGTGGACCCTCCCATCTATCACTTCGCGGCGGAGATCGTCTACCGCAGGACCGGTGACATCGCCTGGCTGAAGGACATCTGGCCCTCCATGTGCCGCGGCCTCGATTACCTCCTGCACACTCGAGACGTCAGGGGCGACGGCCTGGCGGTCATCTTCCACCCCTGGGAATCGGGGACGGATATGTCGCCCCAGTTCTTCCAAGCCATGGGCATACGGGAAGGCGGCCGTCTTGCCTCCCTGCGCGCGCGCGTCTATCCCACCTGGCTGTACGCCTTCAACCGCGCCGGGGGATGGCGGGTGCGGGGATTGGCGAAGGCCGACCGTTTCGTGTGCGAGGATCTCACCGTGAACTGCCTTGCCATACGCGCCTGCCGCAGCATGGCCTTCCTGGCGAAGGAACTCGGGAGGCGGCACGAGGAGGGAGGATACCGGAGGCGGGCGGAGAGGATGATGGAGGCCCTGGACGAGTTCCTGTGGGACGAGAGTTCGGGATGCTACTTCCCGCGCTTCGGATACCGGCGTCCCCGGCCGGCGCGGCGGCGTACGGCGGCATCGCTCCTCCCCCTCTTCACCGGCATGTGCCGGCGCGAGCGGGCGGAGAGGCTGATCCACGAACACCTCCTGGACCCCGGCGGTTTCTGGACCGACTACCCGGTGCCCTTCAATCCCGCAAGCGAGCTTGCCGGGGCCGGGCCATGGGTCGAGCGCCATCTCTGGGCGGGGCATTGCGTGTGGGTCAACTTCAGTTGGATGCTGGCCATCGGATTGGGCGAATACGGCTATACCGCGGAGGCGCGGGAGCTGACCCGCCGGGTGGCGCGCATGGTCCTCAGGGAGGGTTTCTACGAATATTACGATGCCCGCTGCGGAGAGGGGAAAAGGATCGCCGATTTCTGCTGGCCCGCGCTAACCCTGGACATGATGTCCCGCTTCTGGCCCCAGGCGGCGGAAGAAGGAAGCGGCGTGGAAGCCTGATGGACAGTTCTGACCCGATCCCGCCAGTTTTTCATTTTCTTTCTCGTTACCCACACTTCCCGCGCATGAACTTTGGTCATTGGCACTGTCCGCCACGACTTCTTTTTGCTTGCCGTTTCTCGGGCTGGAGCGAAGAGGGGGGCCTCAGTGCTTGACGATACGGTCGGGAAAGGCGTCGCTGAGCACCCCCGTGCGCATGTAATCGAGATACCGCTGCCTTCTGCGTGCCGCCGCCGCGTAGAAGGGGACGAGGACGGCTGCCACTATCAGCGTCAGCCAGGACCGGAAACCCACCACGATCCCGAGGTTCATGATCGTCCTCGCGGTTATCCTCTGATAGCTGCGGCGGGCGAGCGCCGCGCGGTGGGTGGCGGAGCCGCGCCGGCTATGCCGGATCGCGCTCAGGTTGTAGAGGAGCCCCAGCGCCCAGATCATGATGCCCAGGGGAACGCAGACCGCGATGGGAACGGGCATGCGCCAATCGGCTGTAAGGCCGGTTATCACGCTGCCCCACAACGCGGCGAAGTGCAGCCAGATGATCCAGTTCGCTTGCGGCATAAGCACTATATACCCATAGGTGGGTACGAAAAAACAAGCTTCTTCTCCGGGAAATGCGGGCAGCCGGGTAGCATCCGGGGCCGGGATCGAGGGCAGGCCCGGGGTCGAGGTCGCCTCGACGCCGCGGGATGCGGGGGAGGTCTATGGGATTATGCTGGAGAAGATAAGCGTGTATTATATGGATGAAGCAGAGTAAGGCCGGCGGCAGCATCGCCGACGAGGGGCCGTATAATGGCAGGGCGTATCCGTTACATCGCCATATAGGTGTCAATCCTACGTGAGAAAGGAGGGTAGTCGGGTGAGTAGGCTTGCGGAGATAAAACAGCGTATGCAGCGCCTCGCGGAACTAGGCGCAGGGATGAAACAGCAGCTCGAGAGGCTGAAGGGCCCGGAGGGGGCCGCATTGCGCGAGAAAGCCAAGGCCGTCGGCAAGCGCATGGGGATAGGCGCCGGCATCTCCGTCTTCGGGCTGGCCGTCATGGCCGTGGCCGCCGTTTACATCATCGCCGTCATCATCCTGCTGGTGGACATCGCGCTCGACAGGCTGTGGCTCTCGGCCCTCATCGTCGTGGCCGGCTCCCTGCTCTTCGGGGCGGCGGTGGCCGCGGTCGGCGCCAGTATCGCGAGCAAGGCGGCGAAAGATATGCCCAAGCTCGGCGGAGATGTGGTCGGGCAGCTCAAGGCGGCCGGCGAGGAGATGAAGGAGACGGTGGAGGAGCTGCAGGTGATCGCCAAGCGAGAGGCCGAGGAACGCCAGAAACAGATGCAGGGGTTGATGGAGCAGGTCAAGAAGGCCGCCCCGTTCATTATCGGAGCCTACGTGGGATACCGGGTCATTAAGAAGGTGGTCCGGTCGAGAGGGACCAGGAAGAGGATAATACTCGAGGAGTGGGAAGAGGACTGAGCCCAAGGGGAACGGATGAGAGAGGGGCCGGGAAAACCGGCCTCTTTCGTTTGTTCGGGAGTGGTCAGCAAAAGGAGTCTGTCACCGCCGGGGACTATGCTGGTGTTGGAGGTGGTAGGCCGTGGCTTATTCCCATAGCCAGTTGGAGACATACGAGAACTGCCCGTTCAAGTACCGGTTGCAGTATATCGAGCGCATCAGATCCGGCCGTAAAAGCGTCGAGGCCTTCATGGGGAACACGGTGCACGCCGCGCTGGAGAAGCTCTACCGCGACGTCATGATGTCCCGCTGCCCGGATATCGGCGAGCTCTCGGATTACTACCTCGACCTATGGGACAAAACTTATAGCGGCGACATCTTCGTGGTCCGCGGCGATTACGGCCCGGAAGACTACCGCGGGACCGGTTTGCGCTGCGTAAGGGACTACCACCGGCGGTATCATCCCTTCGAGGGAAGCACCGCGGTATGGCTGGAGAGGAAGGTGACCATACCGGTTCGGGACAGCGAGGGGAGGCCGGTCGAGTTTACGGGAGTGCTGGACCGCCTGGACAGCCTGGGGGAAGGGCGCTACGAGATCCACGACTACAAGACCTCCACCACCCTGCCCATGCGGCGGGACCTGGAGCGCGACCGGCAGCTCAGCCTGTACCAGCTGGCGGTGGAGGAAGCGTTTCCCGATGTCCGCGAGATCGATCTGGTCTGGCATTACCTGGTCTTCGACCGCGAGCTCCGGCTGCGGCGGGAACGGGGCGAACTGGAGCGAATAGCGACAGCGGCGGCGGAGACGGTGCGCGGGATGGAGACCGCGGTGGAGTTCCCGCCGCGCGAAAGCGCCCTGTGCGACTGGTGCGAACTGCGCGAGCACTGCCCGAAGAGGAAACACCCGGCCATGGTGGCCGGGCTGTCGGAACGCGAACTGGGCGCCGAGCGGGGAGTGCGGCTGGTGGACGAGTACGCCGAGTGGGAAGGACGCAAGAAAGAAGCCGAGGAACACATGGCGGCGCTGAGAGCGGAGATCCTGGACTTCGCCGACTTCCTGGGGGCGGACAACCTGCGGGGCAGTTCGCGCGTACTGGGGATATCGCGCGGCAGGATGCCCAAGTTGCCTCCGTCGGGATGCGCCGAGAGGGAGGAGCTGGAAGGGATACTGCGCGAAGCGGGCGCCTGGGACGATGTGTCGTGCCTGGACGCCCGCAGGCTGGCATCCGCGCTCGCGGACGCGGACCTTGCGGAGGGGTTGCGCGCCCGGCTGGAGCCCTTCGTGTCCTGGGAGGAGACCTTCAGACTTCGTTTCCGCGGCCGCCAGGAGCCGTGATCAGGCCTCGAGGAAAGCGATGACCTCGCCCGCCACCTCCGCAGGAAACATGGCCTGGAGGCCGTGCCCGGCTCCCTCGATCTCCACCAGGCGGCTGTCGGGGATGGCGTCGGCGAGGATGCGGGAGTTCTCGGGCGGGATGAGCACGTCCTCGGTCCCGGTGACGATAAGCGTGGGATGGCGCAGGCCGGCGAGACGGGAATGACAGGACCACCTGGTAATACCCATTATCTGCCATACGAAACAGCGTGGCTGGATGGGAGCGATGAGGAAGGTCCTGAGTACCTCCTCCATCAACCGCGGGTTCTCGTCTATATATTTCTGTGGGAAGAGCAGGGGCATGGACATCCTGACGATGTCCTCGTCGGTGATGCCGTCCCGCGGCGTATTGAGCAACTGGTAGACCTCGGGGCTGGCCAGCACCTGTTCGCGGCCGCCGCAGTTGGTGCACAGGAGCACCAGCCGCCTGACCCGCTCGGGGTGGTCCAGGGCGAGTTCCTGGGCGATCATCCCGCCCATGGACGCGCCCATGACGTGTGCCGATTCCCATCCCAGATGGTCCATCAGCCCCGCGGCGTCCTCGGCCATGAGGGGGATGGGGTAAGGCCCCTCGGGCTTGCCCGACCTTCCCGCGCCGCGGTTGTCGTAGGTCACCACGCGAAAACGTTTCGCCAGCGGCCGCAGGAACTCGTCTCCCCACCAGTCGGCGTTCGCGCTCAGCCCCATGATGAGAAGCAGGGGCTCGCCCTCGCCGTATTCGCGGTAATAGATGTTGATGCCGTTGACCTCAGCTTCACCGATCTTGACTTCCATGTTTCGACCTCACTTCCTCGAGATAGCGATGGAGTCCGCCGTTGCCGGCGCCCCCGGCCGCTGAGAGGCAGGCGGATTTTCGCGGATAGAACGGCGCCCCGTTTCCTTTATCCGCCATTGCCGGCGCCAATGACAGTCTAATACCTGTGTTTGTGGCCGACAACGGCGGGGAACCTCGTGGCTGACATGTACCAGGCGGAGTCGTTGCCCCGCAATCCAAACCCACCAGGGAAGGGGCGATTAGATCGCATACGCGGCAGGCGTCGGCGGCGTACGGGGGACGCAAGCGGCGCGCTGAACCGGTGCCCCGACTTCAGGGGCGGCGGCCTGTCGTGCGCAGCAGGAAGTAGAGGAGGCCGGAGAGGCCTATCGCCCCGCTCGCCAGGTACATGGCCGTGTAGTTCCAGAAATCGGCAAGGAGGCCCAGGGCGCTACCCAGGCCGATACCAACGTCGAACACCGCCATGAAGATGCCGAGCACGGTACCGCGATCGCTCACCGGGGTGTGGTCCAGGAGGAGGGCGGAAAGCGTTGTGGGTAGATACGCGAACCCCAGCGCATAAACGAAGATCCCGAAAAAGAGGAGGGCTATGCTGGCAGCGAATGAGATGATCGCCAACCCCGCCAGGGCGGCACATGCGGATATGAGAATGAGGGGACGGCGTGGCCAGTGGTCCGCTCTCCTGCCCACGCCCAAGCGGAACACGATCAGCGTAGCGGCGAAGATAGTGAAGAAGAACTGCCCCAGTTCGATGCCCTTGGCTCTCGAGGAGAGGATGATGAAGGCCTGCAGCATGCCGAAGGTGAGTGTAAAACCCATGGTATTGACGAATATCGCCTTCTGCAGAGCGGTAAGCTTGATGTGTTTTCGCGCGCCCTTCACCATATGCTCCCCGGGGATGCGGGTCTCGCGCACCGCGAGGGATACGAACATAGAAAGGACCGCCAGGCACCCCGCCAGAATGTAAACGGGCGTGAATCCCCAGGCCTCCTGCATGTCCATGGCGACGATGGGGGCGACGGCGATAGTCAGGTCCACCGACATATAGAAGATCGCTATGGCCTGCAGGCGCCGCGAGGAGGGTGCGAGGTCACCGATGACCGCGTATGCGGCGGTATGGAACGCGGCCAGGCCCAGCCCGTTGAGGAAGCGGATCAGGAAGAGAGGCAGGGCCGAGCTGAAGCCGGCGTATAGGAAGGTCGAGGCCCCGAGCATCAGGGTCCCGGCGACGAGCACGAGCCTGCGGCCACGCCTGTCGGCGGCGCGTCCGAAGAGGGGGCGCAAGAGCGCCGCCGCGGTGGCCATGGCCATCAAGGCTCCGATGAGGAAGTTAGAGTACCCCCGCTCCTCCAGGAAGACCGGGAGTATGGGGATAACAAGGTAGATGGAGAAATAGGCCAGGAAGTTGCTCGTGCATATGGTCACGAAATCCCGCCTGAACAACCTGTCGTCGATGGAAGCCTTTTCTCTCAATACCGTCTCCCGGGTAACCGGCCGCTCAGGAGAAGTTCTCGGTGATGTAGACCTCTCCCTCGTCGGTCACGCATATCCCTATACCCTCGCGCGTGAAGGGGGTGAGTATGTTGTCGCGATGGCCGGGACTTTCCATCCAGCCCCGCACTGTCGAGCGCGCCAGCTCTTTCATGTCGTTGTACTGGTATGCGAAGACCTCTCCCGTCTCCTCGTCGTAAGTGTAGGAGCGGACGACGTTGTTGAGGTAGAGGTTCTCACCGCCTACGTATACCCGGTCCCCGATGTGGGTCTCCAGGCGATAGCCGTGTTCCTCGTAGCGGTCGGCGAAATCCTCGCCTTCGGGGTTGATGTGGTCGAAGTAGTCCCTGGCCGCCATATCCTTGCTGTGGGAGAGGGCGATGTTGGCGAGCGACTGGTCCCACTGCAAGGCCTTGAGGCCGTTGTTCCTGCGTTCCTCGTTGATGAGTTTGTGGATATCGGCGGCGAGGTTGGCGGCGTTGCTTGTCACTTCCTGTATCTTGCCTTGCAGCTCACCCTGCAGGTCTGGAGAGTTCTGCCCGTTGGCGTCGCCGACGAGTGGGACCGTGGTCTCCATGCATCCGGAGAGGAGGAGAGCGAGGGCGAGCAGCAGGGCCGCCGCCGCGGCGATGTTTTTATGAGCCGCCTTCACGTGTACTCACCTCCAGGCACATCTTACCAGACGGGCGTAGAACGAGCCGGTCCGCCGCCGGTAACGGAATGGGAACCGGCGCGTGTCAACGATACGGTCCGCGCCGTCGCGATGCATACATCATGACACAGGTATGCGTCACGAGGTATTCATCGGCGTCCGACGCCGGAGCTTTATCCGCTCACCGGGCCTGAACCTCGGCATGCCCAGGGCGCTTTATTGCCGGGGGTATATAATACATATGGCGCGGAGCACGCGGTCGAGGGCGCGACTGGCTCCTGACACTAGAGAATCGGAAAGGTGGGTGAGATGGCAGAAGATATGAGTTCGGAAGAGATAAGGGAGAGGATATTCGCTCTGCTGAACGGCTCGCCGTTCTACCGCCACCTGGGTATGGAGATAGTGGAGGCGGGGGAGGGGCGCGCACGCCTGCGCCTGCCGGTGAAGGACGAACTCAAGAACCTCTACGGCATCCTGCACGGCGGGGTGATCGCGGCGCTCCTCGACTCGTCGTGTTCCATGGCCGTGGGCACATTGCTGGGGCCGGACGAGGCCGCCGTAACCCTGGACCAGCGCATCAACTACATCTCCAACGTCAGGGAAGGCATCCTCTACGGCGAGGGCAAGGCCCTGCACAAGGGCAGGTTTACCGGGGTCGGGCAGGCCGAGGTGAGGGACGAGGAGGGCAACCTGGTGGCGGCGGGAATGACCACCTCGTTCATCATCCAGAGGGGGCTCAGCCAACCCCGCGACGCCAAGGACCCCGTTACACCAATACGTTGAGCACCGAGAGTGCCGCTGCGCCACGGCCGCGAGGCGCGCGACCGAGGCGTACTCTGTGAGTACATCGCAGGGAGCGGAACGAAGCGGCCGGGGATGCAGCGGTGATCGAATGCCACTGTAATGGTGTAACGGGGTCTTGGGGACCCCGTTGATGACAGGTTGAAGCAGCTCCCGACATTCCCCCGAACATCTGCGCCAGACGTATCCCGCGCCGCGAGCGCGGCGCGGGATGATCCAGTGATTTGTCCCCATCGGCCGCTTAAAAGCCGCCGGTTCCGTAGCCGATGGAATCATGGGCCCAGGCGCGGTTGTCGCCGTACATGGCGCGCTCGCAGATGACCTGGCCGCTGGTGGCCTCGACCTTGGTGGAGACGTTGTAGTTATCCGGCACGTAGTCGTTGGCCTTGAAGGTGCGGCGGGTGCCCGCGGCGATCTCCACTCCCTGCAGGCCTGCGGGCGACACCTCCCCGGCGTCGGTCTGGAAGGAGATGTCCACCACAGCCGGGACGGTGTCCGGGTTCTGGATGAGCACGAAGGTCTCCATGCCCCCGCCGGTGGAGCCCTCGGCCAGGTACCAGGTGGCGGCGGGCGCCGTGACCCCGATGGAATCATGGGCCCAGGCGCGGTTGTCGCCGTACATGGCGCGCTCGCAGATGACCTGGCCGCCGACGCAGTTGACCTGGGTGGAGACGTTGAAGGTGGTCACGTACTCGCCTATGTTGAAGCTGCGCCGGCTCCGGGCCGGTATCTCCACGTAGACGAGGTCGGGGTTGACCACCTCGCCCTCGCTGGTCTGCAGGATGACGTCTATATGCACCGGGACGGTATTGGGATTCTGCACCAGCAGCCAGGTCTCCATGCCCCCGCCGGTGGAGCCCTCGGCCAGGTACCAGGACTGCACCGGGAGCCCGGATACCGTGAACTTGGTCGCATCATCCGCGTCCTCGGTACGGGGGTCATCAGTGGGCATGCTCGTGTCGAGGCTGCCGTTGCCGTCGGAGTCGTACTCGAAGGTCCCCTGGTTGCTGACCACGGTGCCGGCCAGGGCCCCGGCGTCCACCTTTACCTCGAAACTAAGGTAGACGAGGCCCGTCGCCGGGACGCTGCCTTCCCAGGTTATGCGGTCATTGATGGAGTCGTAGGACGCGGTGCCGATGGGAGCGCCGTTATGGTCCACCGCGCGTACGCTCCCCGCCACGTAGGACACGCGCTGCGGGATGGGGTCCGTCAGGCGGGACTGCAGGCCGGCGGCGGCGATGTTTCCCAGCCCGATGTCGTAGCGCATGATCTCACCCGGGAGGGCTGTGCCGCCGTTGAGGTCCGCGACGCCCTTCTCGGCGAAGATGTTGGCCAGGGACTCGCCGATGACCACGCGCGTGGCGTCATCCTCCACCATGGGCGTGCGGGGGTCGTCGGTGGGTTCGCTGTTCGAGCCCCAGCTCAGGGTACCGGAGTTGACGACCGCGGCTCCCCCGGCAAGCGCAGGGGAGAGAACGACGCTGAAGGACAGCACCACCGCGTTTGCCGCCCCGGGGTTTATGGTGCCCTCCCAGACGATGCGGTTGTTGGGCATGTCGTAGGAAATGCTGCCTCCACCTTGAAGTATCATGGCGGAAAACGGGATGTACGTACTATTTACGGGGATCGGGTCCACGAATTGAGCTGTCGTCGCGGCATCGCCGAGATTGACCAGGGCTATGGTGTAGGTGATGAGGTCGCCCGCGTCCACATTACCGCCGTCCTGGTCGACCGCGACCTTGAACGCCTCCAGGAGCGGCTGCGCCTCCGCCGCCGCGGGGAAGGCCAGCAGGACCAGAAGTAGCGCAAACATACATACCGCTATAGAACCCCCGGTTTTACTCGCTATCATGACAACCCCTTTCGTCTCATCCCCTTGACACCGCTTCACGCCGCTCCACCGCAAGGCAAGGCGCTGGCGTTGTGGCCGATCGAAGGGCCTCATTGCCTATCGCCCTCGCCGTGTTCCATACACCCCGATTCTACCTCAATCCGGATGACGCTTTCAGGGCAGGGCTCCAAGTCAACCCCGTATCGTAATAACGGATCGGAAGGCCGGTCGTTTCATCCTCATCCGGGGTCAGTTGTGCGTGTCGCGCGTCCGCGACACCGCCGAGGATGAAAGGCTTCAGCTGCTGGCGACACAACACATAGTACTGGAGGGTGTATTTCTCGGGGTAGGGAGCCTGTCGCACAAACCCTGCGTCGGACATATCGCCCTCCACATATTCACCGAAATGGCCCATTATTGACGGTTCGCCCTCCATTACGAATCCTACTTTGCCGCAATTTTGGGAGAGCGAGATTCGTGCGAGGTTTATGCGACAGGCTCTAGGGCGGGAAGGGATCGGGAGAGACGGGGGG
>CAZQFX010000019.1:0-7822 GCA_964592775.1 uncultured Actinomycetota bacterium | reverse complement strand
CCCGTTCCAGGCCTGACCCCCGGGTGGGATTCGGTTATCATAGGCTTGACCGTCGGGAGGATGCGTGAAGGGGGGTGCGAGAGTTGAAGGACTTCAACGGCAAGACGGCGGTGGTCACCGGCGCCGCGAACGGCATCGGCCGGGAGATGGCCGGAGCCTTCGCGCGGCGGGGGGCAAAGCTCGTCCTGGCGGATATCGACGCTAACGGGATGCTCGCCGTGAAGGAAGAGTTGGAAGCCAGGAGCTGCGAGGTCCACGTGAACGTCGTGGACGTCTCTTCCGCCGCGGAAGTCGAAAGCTTCTGCGACGGAGTCTACCGCGAGATGAGCCGGGTGGATGTCCTCTGCAACAACGCGGGAGTGGCGCTGGCGGGGGACTTCGAGGACATGTCGCTCGAGGACCTGAGCTGGGTCGTGGAGACCAACCTCTCGGGCGTCATCTATGGCTGCCACTATTTCTACCCCCGCATGATCGCTCAGGGCGGTGGAGGGCATATCGTGAACACCGCCTCCGTGGGGGGCCTGGCGCCTTTCATGGCCCTGGCGATCTATTGCTGCACGAAGTTCGGCGTCGTGGGGCTGTCCGAGACGCTGCGGGCGGAGGCCGCCCCGCACGGCATAGGGGTGAGCGTGATATGCCCCGGGGTCATCGCCACCGACATCGTCCAGAGGAGCAGGATCAGGTCGAGCACCACCGGGTCCAGCCCGGAGAGGCTGGGGGAGCTCATGGACAGGATAATCAAGCTCCGCCGCTATTCACCCGACCGGGTGGCCGAGGCGGCGGTGCGCGCGGTGGAGAGGAACCGGGGGGTGGTGAGGGTGACGCCGGAGGCCTACATGATGGACTGGGCGCACAGGTTGAGCCGCCGTGCCTTCGCCTTTTCCATGGCCGCCGCGGCAAGCCTGGCGAGAAGGGTCTTATAGACGGACCGTATCCGTGCGGGGACCACCCCCGACGGCCGCGGCGGGCGGCCCGTGGCCGTGCCGGACATGGAGGATTCGCATTGGCCGGGACATGCGATCACCCCGGCCGGGGATGAAGGGGAAGTGGAGTTCGGGAACGCCGTACCGTGGGCGTACGAAGCCCGGCTTTATTCGGAGCGAAGGGGAGGTGCCATGGAACTCAGGGGAAAAGCGGTGACGGGGGCGGCCTCGGGCATCGGCAGGGAGACGGCCCGGGCCTTCGCGCGGCGAGGGGCCCGGCTGGCCGTCGTGGACATCGACGAGGCGAAGCTGGATGAGGTCAAGGGCGAGCTGGAGCGCATGGGCGTCGAGGCCCATTCCCACGTGGCGGACGTGGCGGACGCCGCGGCGGTCGAGAAGCTGTGCGAGGACGTCTACGGCGAGATGGGACGTGTGGACGTGCTCCACAACAACGCCGGTATCGGCATGGGCGGCCGTTTCGAGGACGTCACCCTGGAGGACTGGAAGTGGATCGTCGGGGTCAACCTGTGGGGCGTCATCTATGGCTGCCACTATTTCTACCCCCGCATGATCGCGCAGGGCGGCGGCGGGCATATCGTGAACACCGCCTCCGGCGCGGGCATCGCTCCCCTCCCTCTCATGACCGCGTATTGCTGCACGAAATACGCGGTGGTCGGCCTGTCGGAGACGCTGCGGGCGGAGGCCGCCATGCACGGCATAGGCGTCTCGGTGATATGCCCGGGCATCGTCGATACCCCCATCACGCGCTCGGCCAAGCTCTGCTCGGGGACGGAGCGCTCCACGCCGCAGGAGCTGCAGGAGCGGATAGCGCGCTTGTACGAGAAACGCAGATATAACCCCGACCGCGTGGCGGCGGCGGTGGTGAAGGCGGTGGAGCGGAACAAGGGCGTGGTCCCCGTCTGCCCCGAGACCTACGTCGGCGACTGGCTGCACCGCGTGAGCCGGAAGCTCAATGACGCAAACCTCGCGCGGTCGGTGAAGTTGTTCCTGAAATACCTGTAATTAGCCTGAGGCCTGAGGTCTGAAATCTGAAGCATGAGGTCCGAAGTCCGAAATCTGAAGCCTGAAGGGTGTCGCGAGGAGCGAAGAGACGTGGTGGTCCCGTTCGAGATGACCTTGCGGCGGATTACGCGATCCGAGTGGGGTACCCGGGCTCAGCCGGGAAAGAGATGCATGGAAGAGAGCGGAGGCATGGGCGCAAGGGCCGTGAGTGTAACGGAAGGAATAGAGTATGAAGGATTTCGCTGACAAGGTGGTCGTGGTCACGGGCGCGGCTTCCGGCATCGGGCGGGAGATAACCCTCGCCTTCGCGGGGCGGGGGGCCCGGCTGGCGCTTGCGGATATCAACGAGGAAGGCCTGCGTAAGATGCGGCAAGAACTGGAAGGGCTTGGGAATCAGGTCCATACGCAGGCGGTCGATGTATCCCGCGCGGGGGAAGTAGGCGACTTCCGCGACGCCGTTTACCGCGAGATGGGGCGGGTGGACGTCCTCTGCAACAACGCCGGGGTGGCGGTAGGGGGGGAATTACAGGACATCGCCCTGGAGGACTGGGATTGGATAGTGGGGGTGAACCTGTGGGGAGTGATCCTGGGCTGCCATTACTTCTACCCGCGCATGATCGCCCAGGGCGGCGGCGGGCATATCGTCAACGTGGCCTCGGGACTGGGGTTGATACCCGCGCCCGGCTCCATCCCCTACGTGACCACCAAGCACGGCGTGGTCGGCTTCTCGGAGACCCTGCGCGCCGAGGCGGCGCTGCACGGCATCGGGGTCAGCGCCATCTGTCCGGGTTTCGTCCTCACCAGTATCTTTCGCGATTCGAGACAGCGCACGCCTCCGCTGAGAGGAACCCAGGAGGAATCGGTAGCGGATACCGAGAGGCGCCTTGGGAAACGCAGGTGCACGGCGGCCACGGTTGCGGACGCGGTGGTCGGAGCGGTGGAGAGGAACAAGGGCGTGGCGCGGGTCTGCCCCGAGACCTTCGCCGGCGATATCCTGCACAGGATAAGCAGGAGCGCGTATGGACTGCTCATGGCCCATGTCACGGCGGCGAACAAGCGCGCGGCGAGCAAACCCGGCTCTGACTGAAAACCACGGCCGAACGGCGCCCGTTGCATCCGCGGGAAATATGCCCGAAACCCCATTCGTTGACTCATAACACGATCTACTCGAAACATGACCTTACGCCCCGATTCACCGCCCTGGCCAGCGGGGCGGAAATGGCCGCGGCATTCGGCTACGAACCCCTCCGCCCCATCCAGACCGTGGACATGGCGCGGGGCGGCGGGGAGGCGCGCCAGCCCGTACGGGTTTTTCGAGGGCCATTACTCCGCGCTCAAGCGGGAGGTACTCGCCGCGCTCTCCGGGCATGGCGAGGCCACGGTGCCCGAAATGGTAGAGGAGTTCGAGGGCTCGAACGGCCCCAAGGCGCGATTCAAGACGGTCATGGCTTTCCCCCGCGTTCCCTCGCGGGTGGACGTCATGGCCGCCAACGTCATGAAGGAGAACGGGGTCCCGCGCCGGCGTGAGGGGGAGCGTATCCTCTTCAGCGCCTGTTCCGGAAATAGCCTTTGCGGTACCACATCTTGTTTCCCATTCATGGCGCGAAGCTGTTTTCATCCCTTGATGGTGCCGCGACCTTGCGGCATGAGGGACTGACCGGAATCCGGCGTTCGTATGGCGGGTTCTCTTGCGATGATCGCGGGGAGATGGAGGATGGGTGTGGTCGGCCGAGCCGAGCGG
The DNA here is from genome assembly GCA_964592775.1 of uncultured Actinomycetota bacterium. GTDB lineage: Bacteria > Actinomycetota > Geothermincolia > Geothermincolales > RBG-13-55-18 > SURF-21. Next base: position 4,135 of record CAZQFX010000019.1, on the reverse strand, counting down.
AAGCTGTTCATGCTCGAAGGAGAAGAACCATATAATATGTTCTTTATACGCACTAGGGATAGGGGTCGCGACGGCTTGCCATGATTTTCCGCATAGGGAAGGAGTGTGAAGATGGATGTAACCGGTTGCGAGATGCTGGCGCGTTCCCTCACCGTCATGGGGGTACGCTTCGTGGTCGGCAGGAGCGAGGGGGCGCTGGGCCCGGTCTTCGAGGCCTTGAGCACCGAAGCGGGGGTATCGGCCGTCACCCCCCTGGGGGACATCGCGGGCACCTTCATGGCCTACAGCAATACCTTTTACAATTTCTTCCCGGCGGTGATCCTGGCCTCCACCCCGGCGGAGGCGGCCAACGCGCTCACCGGCGTGGGTACCGCCTGGGGAGACAAGGTGCCGGTATTCGTGATCACGGTATGCCCGGAGACCAGGCTGAGGGGGAGCCTTCCCGGCCTCACCCACCGGCGCGCCTTCGCTCCCTTCACCAAGTGGAACGAGACCGTCACCGCACTGGATGATATTCCCAGGCTGGTCGGGCAGGCCTACCGGGAGGCCATGAGCGGCTGCCACGGACCGGTACACCTGGACGTCGCGGAAGCCCTGCTCGCCGAGACGAGGGAGATGGCGCCGGAGGAGCTGGAGGATTTCGTCGCACGAGGGCTGGGCCCCCTCGAGGTCGCCACCATAGAGGGGGACCCCGAGTTGATCCGCGCCGGCCTGCGCGCCCTCCTGTCGTCCGAGCGCCCCCTCATCGTCTCGGGGGGAGGCGTGACCCATGCCGGGGCCTGGGAGGAGATGGACAGGCTGGTGCGCGCCCTGCGGATACCCGCTTCCACCTCCATGGCGGGAGAGGGCACGGTCTACGGAGACAATCCCTGCTATATCGGGGGGCCCAGTTACGGGGGTGGCGAGGCCTTCCACCGCGCCGTAAGGAGGGCGGACTGCGTGCTGGTGGTGGGCGCGGCCCTGGGCGGCCTCGAGGGGTTCGGCCAGCCCCCGTTATGGAACGAGGATATCCGTTTCATCCAGGTGGATATCGATCCCGTCAAGATATGCCTGAACATAGCGGTGGAGGTCTCCATCCTGGGAGACGCGGGCGCGGTGCTGCGGAGCATGCTCGAGCTGGTGGGCTCCGGGGAAGTGGCGCCGAACCCCGCCCACCGGCCGTGGCTGGAGCACCTCCTGGAGGTGAACCGGCGATGGCGGTCGCGGGTGGAGGGCGAGGCCGACGATTCGTGGCCCGTCATCCACCCGGGATACCTGGTGAAGGCCATCCGGGAGGTCTGCGAGCCCGATGCCTTCCTGGTCGTCGACGGGGGCAACACCGCCCTGTGGGCCGCTATGTTCGGCATGACCCATACGCCCAAGAGCGGGCTCGCCCCGGCAGGGATGGGGACCCTGGGCTACGGCATACCCGCGGCCATAGGCATCAAGGCCGCGGCGCCGGAGAGGCCCCTGCTGCTAATCCACGGGGACGGCGCCTTCCTCTACAACGTGCAGGAGCTGGCGACGGCGCGGCGCCTGGGCATGGATTTCGTCGTGGTCATCCTCAACGACGGCTGCTGGAACATGATCAAGGGGGCGCAGGACATGATGTTCGGCGGCCGCCGCGTGGGGGCCATGCTCGGGGGCGCCGACTACGCCGCGGTGGCCCGCGGCTTCGGGTGCTACGGCAGGAGGGTGGAGAAGGCGGAGGACATCGCGCCCGCTTTCCGGGAGGCGCGGGCTTCCGGGCTTCCCGCCGTCCTGGACGTACTGGTGGACCCGGACACCTTCCCCGAGACGCTGGCCAGCTTCGCCCTGGGGGAGTTCGAGGGCGTGAGCATCAACCCGCTGCGCATGATAGGCATCCCCCGGATGAAATTGGACCGGCGGCTCCTCAACCGCGCCAAGTACGCCATCAACATCGTCCTCGACAAGGACCTGGAATAAGGGGGTGATGGAAGTGCGGGTTCTCAACGGTGGAGACCTGGTGGCCAAGACCCTCGCCCAGGAGGGGGTGGAATATTTCATCGGCATAGTGGGAGGGCAGATACTGCCCCTCTTCGACGCCGTGGACCGGGAGCCAGGGCTCAAATTGGTGACCCCCCGCAACGAGGCCGCCGCGGCCATGATGGCCGACGGCTACGCCCGCGCCTCCGGCAAGGTAGCGGTGGTCATGTCCACCGTCGGCGCCGGGGCCATCTACTCCGTGGCCGGCACGGCCAACGCCTGGGGCGACCACGTGCCCATCCTCTCCATATCCCCGCAGGTGCAGAGCTGGAAGATGTATCCGGCCCAGGAGTCGCTGCAGGGTTGCTACCAGGCGGACATGCTGGCGGGGGTGACGCGCTGGAACTGCATAGCCTACAACTGGAAGCGCATCCCGCGTCTGGTGCAAAGGGCCCTGCGCGAGGCACTCTCCGGCGAGAGGGGGCCGGTGCACATGGACGTGCCGGTGGACGTGTTCTACGAGTACCACGCGGCGACGGGCAAGCGCATGAACAAGCTCATGCCGCCGCGAGGCAGCAGCCGTTTCTCCGGCGGCTACCTTCCCGAACGCGGTGCGTTGCGCGAAGCGCTGGACATCCTAGAGGTCGCGGAGAGGCCGGTGGTGGTGGCCGGCCTGGGCGTGCTGCGCGAATCGGCATGGGAGGCCTTGTCCTCCCTGGCGGAGAGGCTGCCCGCGCCCGTGGCCTTCACCCCGGCGGCGCTCTCGGCCCTGGAGGCCGGAGACCCGTCCTACGTCGGTATCCTGGACCACCCGGCCCTCGGCAACCTGCCGGAGGCCCTGGGGCAGGCCGACGTCCTGCTGATGGCCGGCGCGACCCTGGCCGAGCAGGAACGGATAGTCGATGCCGTGAATCCCTCGCGGACCAGGATCATCCAGACCTCGCCGGAGCCGGAGATACTAGGCGCGCTCGGGGAGGTGGACGCCGCGCTGGCCGGGGATGCCGCATCGATCTGCGCGGCGCTGCGCGGGGGCGTCGCCGGTGAATCGGCCGCGAGGCAAGGCTGGCTGCGCTCCTGCCGCGATTCCTATGTAAAGGCACTGGGGAGCGCGAGGGAAGACGCCGGGGAAAAGGGGCCCGGCGCGGCCGCGAACGCGCTGGGAGAAGCGCTGCGGGAGCGCGACCTCATGGTCTTCGACGGCCGGGAGTCGTCGTACTGGGGCTCGCTGCTCTGCCCGGCTGGAAGGAGCAACTCGCGCTTTACCTCCCGCGGATTGCGGGGAGCGGGCTTCGGCTTGCCCATGGCCATGGGCATCAAGTTGGCGCGGCCGCGGGAAAGGGTCTTTGCCCTGTGCGATACCGATGCCCTGCTCCATCACGTCCAGGAGCTGGATACGGCGAGGAGGGAGGGCATCGAAGTCATCGTGTGCGTGGTGGGAGAGCCCTTCGGCTGGAAGGAGGTCGCCGAGGGATTCGGCCTGCCTGGCGTCGAGGCCGCCGGACGTGCGGAGCTGATGGTGGCCCTGGAGAGAGCGGACCGGGACGGCCGCGCGACGGTTATCGATATGACCGGTTACGGCGCGTAAGAACGGCGCCGTGATTTCCGGTATCGATTCGCTATCGGAAGTCAAGGATGCGGTCGTCCCTGCCCCAACCGTCATACAAGGCTCTTCTCTCCTCCCGAACTACCCACGCTTCCCGGAAAAGAACTGTAATAACAAGGGGGCGTGGCGCCCCACGCCCCCTTGTCGTTTCAACGCCTTATTCCCAGACGTACTTCTCTTTCTCCTCGGCGGGCGTTTGCGGTGCGGGCGCTTCCCCTACGGTATCCTCGACCTCTAACCCCTCTTCGCTGGGGACCGCGAGCTCCTCGACCACGACCTCGCTCCCCTCCTCGGCGGGCGCTTCCGCGGTGGCCGCCTCTTTCTCCGCCCCCGCCGACTCGGCCGCCGCGGCCAGGTCCGCCTTGGTGGTGTATTCCTCGTATTCGATCAGCAGGCTCTGGCTCTTCAAAAGGAGCTCGCGCATGGGGGATATCTGCTCCACGATCTGGTCGCGGATAGCGGAGAAAGACTCCAGGATGTGGTTCTTCTCGCGCTCGAGGTCCTCCAGGATACGGTCGCTGCGGTCCTGGGCTCTCTTGATGATGGCGGCCGCCTGGCTCCGCGCCTCCTGCAATATGTTGCCGGCGCTCCTCTGGGCGTTCATCA
>CAZQFX010000018.1:0-26032 GCA_964592775.1 uncultured Actinomycetota bacterium | reverse complement strand
TTAGCGTCGGAATGTGGAAAGAAGGGCTTTGGCGCAAACGAACGTGGTCAATAAATCCCTCTTGGGGTCAGCCCAGGGTGGGATTCACGCAGGCGTGTATGGAGAGGAGCGGGTGCGTAGAGGTTGCCGCGCCGCCTGAGACTCTCCCTCGCAACGACGTCGATAGAAGCGGCTCCTCGCGATGATGTTGTTGGGCGTCTTCTCGCGATGACGTTGCCAAGGGAGACGGAATAGCGCTGTAAGCCTATTCAAGGTAGTCGCGGAGTTTGGCGGAGCGGGTGGGGTGGCGCAGCTTGGCCAGGGTCTTGGACTCGATCTGGCGTATGCGCTCGCGGGTGACGCCGAATTCTCGCCCCACTTCCTCCAGGGTACGCGGGTGGCCGTCGGTAAGGCCGAAACGCAGTCGGATGACCTCCTTCTCCCTCTCGTTGAGGGAGTTGAGTACGTTCTCGAGCTGCTCCTGCAGCAGGATGAAGGAGGCGGCGTCGATGGGCACCACGGCGTCGGCGTCCTCGATGAAATCCCCAAGGTGGGAGTCCTCCTCCTCCCCTATGGGGGTCTCCAGGGAGACGGGTTCCTGCGAGACCTTGATGATCTCCCGCACCTTCTCCGGGGTGAGTTCCATCATCTCGGCGATCTCCTCCGGGGTGGGCTCCCGTCCCAGCTCCTGCAGGAGCTGCCGCTGCACGCGGATGAGCTTGTTGATGGTCTCCACCATGTGCACCGGTATGCGGATGGTGCGCGCCTGGTCGGCGATGGCCCTGGTGATGGCCTGCCTGATCCACCACGTGGCATAGGTGGAAAACTTGTACCCCTTGCGGAAGTCGAACTTCTCCACGGCGCGGATGAGCCCCAGGTTGCCCTCCTGGATGAGGTCGAGGAAGAGCATGCCCCTCCCCACGTAGCGCTTGGCGATGGACACCACCAGCCTCAGGTTGGCCTCCACCAGCTTGCGCTTGGCCTCCTGGCCGGTTCGCTCCTGGCGCCGCAGCGTCCTCAACTCCTCGCGCGAGAGCTTCCCCCCTTTCTCGCGCAGCCTCGTGGAAGCCTCCTCGCCGGCCTCGATCTTCTTGGCCAGGTCCACCTCCTCGCTGGCCGTGAGCAGCGGGACCTTGCCGATCTCCTTGAGGTACATGCGCACGGGGTCGTTCGTGGGGGTCTTCCCCGCCAGTTCCATGTCCTTGTCCAGGTTCTTTTCCTTCTCCTCGAGTTCTTCCTCCGCCTCTTCTTCCTCCATCTCGCGCAGGTTTTCAGCGGATGGGCCATCCAACACTTCTACGTTCAGTTCCTCCAGGAGCGAGTAGAAATGGTCCAGCTGCTCCGGGCTCAGGCGCAGGGCCTGCAGCGACTCGCTGATCTCGTCCTGCGTAAGAACACCTCTGCCCTGTCCCTTGGAGAGCAGTTCCTTTATCTCTTCATAGTCGAGGTCTTTCCAGTCATCCACTTCGTGACCACCTGAGAGAGGGTTACCTAATGGATAATCGAGCGAACTGCACATTCTCTTTAGCGCCCTATCTAAGCTCCCGTTTCAGACGTTCGAGAGCGTAGATCTCCTCGGTGAACTCCCGCTCGCGGTCGTGATCCCTCCTGGGAGAGGACATGCGGTTTTCTAACTCCTTCTTCAATCTCTGTATTTGACGCTCAAAATAGAATTCCTTCAGGGATGCGAGCAGGTCCGCGTACATCGCGAGAGCGTCATCGCCGCCTATACTATCAAAATTCCCACTTTTATCGAAAACTAACGCCGTGGCGGTATTCCTGACCTGTTCGGTCTCCAGCTCCTCGATGAGCTCGGAGATCAGCCTCTCTCCGCCCATCGTGGCCGTTGCCGCATCGGCGGACCTGTCCAGAAGGGCCTGAAGGATTATACGGTACCCGGGGTCCTCGAACAACCCCATATCCAAGTCCTCCCGCGCTTTATCCAGCAAAAAGGATTGGTGCACGATGAGGCGCAGAAGTTCCCGCTCCGCCCTCACGTGAGGGGGCAGCGCTATGGAAGCCTCCGGCGAGGCGATCCCAGCGGAGGCGGCTCCTCCCCTCGCGTGCCGGAAAAGCTCGTAAACCGCCTGGTAGCCGGAGCCGGACCAGTCCGCGATCTCCTTGATGTAGCGCTCGTCGTCTATGCCGCGCCCCAGGCCGCTCACCAGGTGTACCGCCTTGCGTACCCCGCGCAGGCGCGAGTTGGTGTCCGTGGGGTCGAATCCGGCCAGCACCTTGCCGAGGCAGAAATCCGCCAGGGGGATGCTCTTCTCGGCCCGGAGCCGGAATTCGTCCGGCCCGTATTGCGAGACGAAATCGGCCGGGTCCATCCCTTGCGCGAATTCCATCACCCTGAGGTCCAGGTCGAAATCGCCGGAAAAACCCAACCCCCTTTCGCTGGCGCTGATGCCGGCGGCGTCGGCGTCGAAGGCCAGGATGACCCGTTCCGTGAGGCGGGAGAGTAGTCTCAGGTGCTCCTCCCCCAGCGCCGTGCCCAGGGTGGCGGCCGCGTTGCGTATGCCCGCCTGCCAGAGGCCGATGACGTCGGTGTATCCCTCCACCAGCACGGCGAAGCCCTCGCGCACGATCTCCCTGCGCGCCAGGTTGAGGGCATAGAGATGCCTGCTTTTGATATATATGGGTGTCTCGGGGGAGTTGAGATATTTAGGCTGGCCCTCACCGATCACCCTGCCACCGAAGGCGATCACGCGGTCCTGCAGGTCCTGGATGGGGAAGATGAGGCGTCCGCGGAAGCGGTCGTAAGTGCCCTTCTCCCCCTGCAGTCCCAGCCCCACGGCCAGGAAATCCTGCGGCGGGAACCCCTTGTGCGTGGCCTGGCGGTAGAGGAAATCCCATCGGTTGGGGGCGTAACCGAGACGGAAGGCCTTCGCCGCCTCCTTGTCGATGCCGCGGGAGGCCAGGTAATCCTGGGCCGGCTTTCCTTCCTCGTGGGACACGAGCATATCGTGATAGGCGTCCGCGGCCCACTGGTTGAGGCGGTAGAGCCTGCCGCGGCGGCTCTCCGCCTCGCCCGCCTCCTTGGTCACACCCTCGTAATGCAGGGTATACCCGATGCGCGAGGCCAGCCGCTCCGCCGCATCGCGGAACTCCAGCCCCTCTTTCTTCTTCAGGAAGGTGAAGACGTTCCCGCCCTCGCCGCACCCGAAACAGTGGTAGAGCTGCTTGGACGGGTCCACCATGAAGGACGGTGTCTTCTCGTCGTGGAACGGGCACAGCCCCTTGTAGTAGCGGCCGGCCTTCTTCAGTTGGACGTAATCGGATATGACGTCGATGATGTTTGCCTTTTCCCTCAGCCCGTCGATATCCTCGTCCCTTATCCTGCCCCTGCCCATATCCCTTCCTTCGGGTCCTTCTCTCACTCAAGCCCGTGGATTTCGCCCGCATGAATACGGGCTTTCCGGCCCAGACCCGGTCCCAGGCCTGGACCCCCGGGCTCGATCTTATAGCTCGCCCACCCAGACCTCGGGGAGGAAATGCTCCTGGTACTTGCGCGTGGCGTAGCGGTCGGTCATCCCCGCCACGTAGTCGCAGACTCGCACCCTGAGGTCCTCCTCGCCGCGCCGAAACTCCTCGGGCATCTCTTCGGGATTCTGGAGATAGAAAGAAAAAAGGCTGCGCAGCATGGCGACGGCCTTGTCCGCCTCCTTCTTGGCCACCGACCCGATATAAACGCGGTCGAAGAGGAAGTCGCGCAGCTCGTCCAGGGCGTCAGCGACCTGCGGACTGAGGAGGATGTCGCCCGCATCCCTGCTCTCCTCGGCCATGTCGATGACCAGGGTGTTTATGCGCTGGTTGTGGCGGCGGCCCAGCACCTCCAGGGCGGACGGGGGGAGGTCCGATTCCGCCAGTATCCCCGCCCGGATGGCATCGTCGATATCGTGGTTCACGTAGGCGATGCGGTCCGCGGTGCGCACGATGCGGCCCTCCAGCGTGGCGGGCATGGAATCACCGGTGTGATTTAGTATGCCGTCCCGCACCTCCCGGGTGAGGTTCAGACCTTTGCCCCCGTATTCCAGCTTCTCCACCACGCGCAGGCTCTGCACGTTGTGGAGGAACGGGGCCGGCGTAAGCCCCTGGAACGCTTCCTCTCCCATGTGGCCGAAAGGGGTATGCCCCAGGTCGTGCCCGAGGGCGACGGCCTCGGTGAGGTCCTCGTTCAGGCGCAGGGCCCGGGCGATGGTGCGCGATATCTGGCTCACCTCCAGGGTATGGGTGAGGCGGGTGCGGTAGTGGTCCCCCTCCGGCGCCAGGAAGACCTGCGTCTTGTGCTTGAGGCGGCGGAAGGACTTGCAGTGGATGATGCGGTCGCGGTCGCGCATGAAGCAGGTGCGCAGGGGATCGGGGGCCTCCTCCCTCTCCCTGCCCCGGCTGCCCGTGCTGCGCGCGGCATGGGGAGAGAGCCACATGTCCTCCAGGCGCTCGATATCTTCCCGCGCGTTCATGAAGCGGCCCTTTTAACCTCCCGCGCCAGGCGCTTTCCGAGGATGCGCGCCCTTTCCAGGGCGAAGGAATCCTCCGCCGCCGGCCTCTGGGCGCATACCCCCTGGTGCCCGGCGTCCGTTTCGTCCGTACCCTCCCCCACCACGCTCATACCCTGGATGAGGAGCATGTCGTGCAGGGCCTTGAGCGTGGTCTCCTGACCGCCGAAACGCGCCGCCCCCACGCTTACCGCCGCCGCCGGCTTTCCCACCAGCGTCCGTCTGCCGCGGATGGCGCGCGTCTTGTCCCACAGGGCCTTGAGCTGCGCCGATACGGTGCCGAAATAGACCGGGCTGCCCAGCACCACCGCGGCGGCCGCCTCGAGGGAGTCGCAGGCTTCCTTCAAGCCCGCGTCCTTGGCGTGGCAGGCCTCCTTGCAGGGGCTGGAACAGGCTGCGCAGAAAGGCATCTTCTGCCCCTTGACCGCGTCCATCACGTGGACGAGCCTGCCCTCGACGCCCTCCTCCCGTGCCGCTTCCAATACCGCGTTCAAGAGGAAGACGGTGTTGCCGTCACGGTCGGGGCTGCCGTTTATCGCCAGTACTAACATGGATGATCGCCCCCAATGCATAGATCCCGTTCGTTCATTCTCGCACAACGCCACCGCATATTCATATCCGCGTTCGGAAACGCCTAGACCTCGGGCGCCGCGGTGGCCGGGCTGGCTTACGAGCACGGAGTATCGGCACAAAGACGCGATGCCGTCTCCTATATCCGAGATTGTACCGCGGCGTAGTGTCAGGTCGTCTCCATACCGCGTGCCGGGCCTTCTCTCGCAGCGTATGACCGGATCGAGGTTGCTCCGCATCCGTGCGATTGGCTCATCGCGCGGCGCGACCCATCTTCTGTCGTGGCGGGCGGCTCAGTCGAGATCGCCATACCGTGGACTGCTCGCAATGAGCTTATCGCCGCGCGACGGACTCATTTCGTAGCGTCCGGCGCCCCGCCCATGGCGGCATGGGCGGCCGCCAGCCTGGCCACCGGCACACGGAAGGGGGAGCAGCTCACGTAATCGAGGCCCACCTCGTGGCAGAACTCGATGCTGCTCGGGTCGCCGCCGTGCTCGCCGCAGATTCCCAGCTTGATGCCGGGGTTCGCCCCGCGTCCGAGTTCACAGGCCATGCGCACCAGCTTGCCCACCCCGTCCACGTCCAGGATCTGGAAGGGGTTGTCCGCCAGGATGCCCTTCTCGATATACAGTGGGAGGAACTTGGCCTCCGCGTCGTCCCGGCTGAACCCGAGGGTCGTCTGGGTGAGGTCGTTGGTGCCGAAGGAGAAGAACTGGGCGATCTCGCGGATCTGGTCGGCGGTGAGCGCGGCGCGCGGCAGCTCGATCATCGTCCCCACCTGGTATTCCAGCTCCACGCCCATGGCCTCGATGACCCCGTCCGCGATCTCCACCACCTTCGCCTTCTCTATCTCCAGCTCGCGGCGGAAGGCGACCAGGGGGATCATGATCTCCACCCTGGGATCCTTGCCCCGCTTCTTGAGGTCGCAGGCGGCCTTGATGATCGCCCTCACCTGCGTCTCGGTGACGCCGCCCATGGTGCACCCCACGCGGCAGCCGCGCAGGCCTAGCATGGGGTTGGCCTCGGACTCCGCCCGCACCCGGGACAGGAGTTTCTCCTTCGCCTCGAGCTCGTCCCTCTCGCCGGGGACATGCTTCAGGCGCTCCAGCTCCACCCTCAGGTCGGCCAGGTTGGGCAGGAACTCGTGCAGCGGCGGGTCGAGGAGGCGGACGGTCACCGGCAGGCCGTCCATGATCTCCAGGATGTCCTCGAAATCCCTGCGCAGCGGGGGCTCCAGCTCTATAAGGGCCTGCTCGCGCCCCTCGTCGTCCTCGGCCAGGATCATGCGCCTCACGATGGGCAGGCGGTCCTCGCCGATGAGCATGTGCTCGATGCGGCAGAGCCCGATGCCCTCGGCCCCGAAATCGCGCGCCCGCCGGGAATCCTCGGGGGTATCGGCGTTGCTGCGCACTCCGAGCCGCCGCAGCCCGTCCGCCCACGCGAGGACCTTCTCCAGGTTCTCGTCCACCTTGGGCTCGATGAGCGTGACCTCGCCCAGGATGACCTGTCCCGAGGTGCCGTCGATGGTGATGGTCTCGCCTTCGCGCACCACCAGGCCGTCGACCTCGAAGATCCTTTCGGCCTGGTTTATCTTGATGGCCTCCGCGCCGCAGATGCACGGCTTACCCATGCCGCGGGCCACCACCGCCGCGTGGCTGGTCATGCCGCCGTGGCTGGTGAGAATGCCCTGCGCCCCTATGATTCCGTGGATGTCGTCCGGAGTGGTCTCCCAGCGCACCAGGATGACCTTCTCCCCCCGCGAGCCCCGCATCTCGGCGGTGTCGGCGTCGAACACCACCTCCCCCACCGCCGCGCCGGGCGAGGCGGGCAGGCCCCTGGCGATGACGTCGTATTTAGCCTCCGGGTCCAGGCGCGGGTGCAGGAGCTGGTCCAGTTGCTCAGGCTGTACCCTCCTCACCGCCTCCTCCTCGCCGATGAGGCCCTCGGCCACCATGTCCACGGCTATCTTCAAGGCCGCGGAGGCGGTGCGCTTGCCGGTGCGGGTCTGCAGCATGAACAGCTTCCCCTTCTCGATGGTGAACTCGATGTCCTGCATATCGCGGTAATGTTTCTCCAGCTTGTCCATAACCCGTGTGAGCTGCTCGTAAGGTCCGGGCATCTCGCCGCCCAGCTCCTCGAGGGTATTGGGGGTGCGGATGCCCGCCACCACGTCCTCCCCCTGGGCGTTGATGAGGTACTCGCCGAAACGGCGCGCCTCGCCGGTGGAGGGGTTGCGGGTGAAGCAGACCCCGGTGGCCGAGTCCTCTCCCATGTTGCCGAAGACCATGCTCTGGATGCTCACCGCCGTCCCCAGGTCATCGGGGATGCCGTACTGCTTGCGGTAGGTCTTGGCGCGGTCGCTGTCCCAGCTCTTGAATACCGCCCGGATAGCCAGGTCGAGTTGCTCGCGGGGGTCGGAGGGGAAATCGCGCCCCGCGTGCTCCCTGGTTATCTCCTTGAACCTCTCCGAAAGCTCCTTCCAGGCCGCGGCGTCGAGTTCCACGTCCAGCTCTGCGCCCAGCCCCTCCTTCTTCCGCTTGAGCCCGTTCTCGTAGTGCCCGCGTTCCACCCCCAAGACGATGCCCGAGAACATGGTGATGAAGCGGCGGTAGGCGTCGTAGGCGAAGCGCTCGTCGCCGGTGAGGGACGCCAGTCCCCGCACCGATGCGTCGTTCAAGCCCAGGTTGAGGACGGTATCCATCATGCCGGGCATGGAGATCGCCGCCCCGGAGCGTACGGAGACCAGGAGGGGGTCGCCGGGGTCGCCGAGCTTCTTTCCCATCCTCGCCTCGAGCCTCGCGAGGTGTTCCTCGATCTCCGCGCTCAGACCCTCCGGGTACTCTCCCTCGAGATAGAAATAATTGCAGGCCTCGGTGGTAATGGTGAAACCAGGTGGTACCGGCAGCCCCAGCCTGGTCATCTCGGCCAGGTTGGAGCCCTTGCCTCCGAGCAGCTTCTTCAGCCCGGCTTCACCCTCGTTGAAATCGTAGACGTACTTCGTAGATGCCATGATCCCGTCCTCCTCACAGATTCCAGTCGGATGCGGCCATCCCGGTTGAACCGATCGATCTCGCGCGAAGATATAAGACAGTGAAATTATAATAGATTTTTTACCCCGAGCACACCAGTGTAAACACCGGGGCTTGATGTGGCGTGACGACGCGTGATGGGAAGTGACGGGACCATCGTTCCGTGCCGCCTGAGTCTTCCCGTGGAACCATTCCCGTGAGTCTCACCCTCCCGGCATCAGGGGTGAGCCTTGTCTGATACCCTTTCATAGGTGGCGGTGAGCCGTGTCTGACGCCCTGTTCATACACAGAGCAAAGCCGGGTCCGATGCCCCGTTCACGCTTAGAGGTTAGCCGGGTCTTTTGCCCTATTCACGAGTGACGACCTGGGAGAAGTCGGCGAACTCCAGGAAGAGCCCGGCGACGGCGGAGAGCAGGGCCAGCCGGTTGTCGCGCAGCTTGACGTCATCCCCCATGACGAAGATCGCGTCGAAGAAGCGGTCCACGTCGGGTGCCAGTTCGAGTAGCACGCCCAACGCGGCGCCGTATTCGTCCGCGTCCAGGTGGTCGCGGAGCGGCTGCTGAGCCCATACCAGCCGGGAATAGAGGTTCCTTTCCGCTTCCTCGGCCAGCAGGCCCTCGTCGAGCGCCGCTCCCCCGGCCTTGCGGGAGAGGTTGTAGCAGCGCTCGAACCCGGTGTATGCCTTTTGCAGCATGCCGTCCGAGCGGGCCTCGCTCATGGCCTCGAGCCGGCGCCGCGCGTCGAAGGGGTCCCGCGCCGCCGCGGGAAGGACGGCCGCCACCAGGTCGTAGCCGAAGCCCTCGGAGACGAGCATCTGCCTCCAGCGCTGGCGGCAGAACTCCCCCACCTCCCCGGCCACCCCCTGGGGGTCGGAGAACCCGAGCCGCGATGCCGCCTCCGAGAGCACGCCCGCGAAATCGAGATGCATGCGCGCATCCACGAGGATGGACATCACCGCCTGCGCCTGGCGGCGCAGTGCGTAGGGGTCCTCCGAACCGGTGGGCGCGAGGCCGGTGCCGAAGCACCCGGCGAGGTTGTCCGCCTTCTCGGCCAGCGAGAGGACGGTCCCGGCAAGGGTTTCCGGCGGGGAGTCGCCGGAGAAGCGCGGCCGGTAATGCTCCTCTATGGCCACGGCGGCATCTTCCCGTTCCCCCTGGGCGAGGGCGTAGATGCGGCCCATCACGCCCTGCAGGGAAGGGAACTCCGTGACCATCGAGGTCACCAGGTCGGATTTGCACAGCAGGGCGGCGCGCTTCGCCGTCTCCTCGGCCTCCGGCGCGAGATGCGCGCGGCGGCATATATCCCCGCACAGCTCGCGCAGGCGCTGGCACTTCTCGTACATGCTGCCCAGACGGGCCTGCCATACCACGGCCTTGAGCTCATCGAGGCGGTCCTCGAGGGAGACGGGCAGGTCCTCTTCGTAGAAGAAGGCGGCGTCCTCCAGCCGCGCCCGCAGCACGCGCTCGTTGCCCCGGCGGATGGCCTCCTCCCGCGCGGGGTCGCCGTTGTGCACGACCAGGAAGGCGGCCGCCAGCTCTCCCGCGGCGCCTTCCACCGGCAGATATCGCTGGTGCTCCCGCATGGCCGTCTCCAGGACCTCGCGCGGCAGCTCGAGGAAACGCTCCTCGAAACCGCCGAGGATGACGTGCGGGTATTCCACGAGGTCGACGACCTCGTCCAGGGTATCCGCGGCGGGGACCGCGCGCATGCCCTTGCCGGAGACGGCTTCCTCTATGCCGGCAAGGATCGCGCGGCGGCGCTCCTCCTCGTCGGCCAGAACATAATAACCACGCAGCGCATCCAGGTATGCCCCGGTCTCCGCGATCTCGATCTCACCCGGCGATAGGAAGCGGTGCCCGCGGCTCGCGCGTCCCGCCGTCAGCCCCTCGAAGGTGAAGGGGACCACCTCGCCGCCATATAGGGCCAGGATCCAGCGTACGGGGCGCGCGAAGCGGAACTCCCCGTCCCCCCAGCGCATGGATTTTCGGAAGGAGAAGGCGCGGACGAGGGCGTCCAGGACACCGGGCAGTACCTCCATGGCCGGCTTTCCCTCCTCCCTCACCGTGGCGAAGACGAACTCGCCCTTGTCGGTGGACCGTATCTCGAGGTCCTCCACGCGCCGGCCGCGCGAGCGGGCGAAGCCCTCGGCCGCCCTGGTGGGATTCCCGGAGGCGTCGAAAGCAGCCTCGCGCGAGGGGCCGCGCACCTCCTCCGCGGTGTCCTCCTGCCTCTCCTCGAGCCCCCGTACGAGCAGCGCCAAGCGGCGCGGGGTGGAATAGACGGCGACGCCCCCGTGGCTCAGCCTCTCCCGCGCGAGCAGCGCCGCCGCGTTCTCCTCCAGTTGCCCGCGCCCATCCCGTACCGCGCCCCAGGGCAGCTCTTCGGTCCCGATCTCGAAGAGCAGGTCCCTGCTCATCGGGATCCCCCCTCGAGCATGGGAAAGCCCATCTCCTCGCGCAGTGCCAGGTAAGCCGAGGCCGCCCCGCGGGCGATGTCCCTGACACGGGCGATGTAGCCGGTGCGCTCGGTGACGCTGATCACCCCGCGTGCGTCGAGGATGTTGAAGAGATGGGAGCACTTGAGGACGCAGTCGTAGGCGGGCAGCACCAGGCCCTTGTCCAGCAGGCGTTTGGCTTCGGCCTCGTTGCGGTCGAAGAGGTCGAAGGTCATATCGGTGTCCGCCTCGTCGAAGCAGTAGGTGCTCCATTCCATCTCGGACTGGCGCTGCACGTCCCCGTAGGTAAGCGCGGCGTTCCAGCGCAGGTCGAAGACGTCGTCCACCTCCTGCACGTACATGGCCA
Source organism: uncultured Actinomycetota bacterium (assembly GCA_964592775.1). GTDB lineage: Bacteria > Actinomycetota > Geothermincolia > Geothermincolales > RBG-13-55-18 > SURF-21. The sequence continues at coordinate 15,154 of CAZQFX010000018.1, read as the reverse complement.
GCCTCTCCATGCCGTAGGTCAGTTCGACGGAGACCGGGCGGCAGTCGAGGGAGCCCACCTGCTGGAAGTAGGTGAACTGGGTTATCTCCATGCCGTCGAGCCATACCTCCCAGCCCAGGCCCCACGCTCCCAGGGTGGGCGACTCCCAGTCGTCCTCCACGAAACGGACGTCGTGGCGGTTCGGATCGATGTCTATCGCCCGCAGGGATTCCAGGTAGACGTCCTGGATGTCGTCGGGGGAGGGCTTGAGGATCACCTGGAACTGGGTGTGCTGGTGCAGGCGGTTGGGGTTCTCGGCGTAGCGGCCGTCGGTGGGCCGCCGTGAAGGCTCCACGTAGGCCACCTTCCAGGGCTCCGGCCCCAGGGCGCGCAGGAAGGTGGCGGGGTTGAAGGTGCCCGCCCCCACTTCCACGTCGTGGGGCTGGACTAGGATGCAGCCGCGTCCCGTCCAGTAAGCCTGCAAGGCCATGATCATGTCCTGGAAGTACATACCAACCTCCGCGTATCCGATTACGGCTATGATATCAAACAGCGGCAGGCGCCTGATAGCGGGGGCCATCGATTACGGAAGAGCCTAATGTGTTTACGATCCTTTGAAGGGTTCGGCGCCGGTGGGCGCCCGCACGTCCACGCTCACGCCGTATTCGGTGAAGTACATGGTTATCTCGACCCGCGCCGTATCGGGCAGGAGAGGGATGCCGACGAGGTCGCCGATGGAGGGCAGTTTTACGCTGGCGGCCAGGTACACCTCGCGGATGACGGGCTCGTCCTTCTGCACGCAGACCTCCATCTCCACGTCCGCCTCCTCCAGGTAATCCACCAGCTCATCCGGGCTCATGTCCAGTTCGGCCGCCAGCTTCGCCACCGGCTCCAGTGCGGCTATGGCCCGCGGATCGGGCACCACTTCCATCCTGGTGCACGAGAAACCCCCCACCTTTTCGTCTCCCATCGCCGTCGCTTCCGTGCCGGAAGAGATCACCTCGGGGATGGAGGACAGCGCATCGACCGCCGCGGCGATGGTCTCCTCCCCGACTCCCTCGAGGATGTCGGCGGTCAACACGTACCACTTGCCTCCGAACTGGAGATAGGCGGTGGTCTCGACGTAGCGCAAGGAGAGCTCCATGCCCATGACCGTGAAGCGGGTGTCCATCACGCCGGCATCCATGTCCAGCCAGGCGTCGCCCTGGACGTTCAGGCCCATGCCCTTCTCTCCCTCCAGGGGAGAGATGGACACGTTCAACCGGGCGTGCGCGCTTCCCGCGTCGCGAGCGGCCTGCACCGCCGTGGCGAGCATCTCCTTGGGGTCCTGGCTCTTGGCGCCGCATCCGCCGAGCAGCAGGGCGATGGCCAGCAACAGGGCCGGCAATACCGCCGGACAAAGCGCTTTCCTGGCCATTACACCCACCCCCGCCTCTCAGCCCTTGTGCATCATCGACTGCTCCGGCTTGGTTATCTCCAGTTCCTGGTTGTAGGCGGGAAAATCGATCTCCATGATGAGCTTGACGGTATAGGCCGAGGTCTGGTCGTCTCCCGGCTCCACCATCTCGATATTATAGAGAGTGCGCCTGAGGACGAGGTATTCCTTGTCGAACCAGTATTCGTAGTTGACGTTGGCTTCCTTGAGCGACTCCTTCAGCTCATCGATCTTTTTCATCGTCTCCTCGTCCAACTGCTCCTCGTCTCCCTTGATCATCTCCAGGAACTGCTCGTTTTCCATGATGGCGTCGAAGTTGGGCACCATCGCGATGTGGTAGCAGTCACGGCCGTTGACGGCCTCGTCCTCGAGGCGGGTTATCTTCTGGAAGTTGTCCATGTACTCCGAGGTATTGCGCATTATCTCGGATACGCTGGGGATGCTCAGCGATGAGCCGGCCGGAAGCTCGTACCACTGGCCGTTCTCCTCCGTGCGGTAGTACTGGACGCCGTCGTAGAGCACGTAGTCGAACTCTATCTCGAAGGACGGCCATACCATATGGGCCTGGGCGTTCCCGCTCCGCGCGTCGTAGGCTCCCTCCCCGTTCAACGATACCTCGCTGGTATATGCCTGCTGGCCCGTGGGCGGTATGACGAAAGAGTAATCGAAGATGTACTCGAGGGTCTTCGCCGCGTCGGTGGCGTTCAAGCCATCGAGCATGATCTTCTCCGGGGTCGCGTTCTCGGGTAGCTCCCGTTTCATCAGGCCCTCGGAACCGCCGCCTCCGCAGGCGGAAACCAGGATCGAGACGGCCACGGAAAGGCACAGCGTGAGCGCCATGGCCCCCATCTTCCTTCTACGCATAACCCCTCGCTTTCATCGGCATCTTCCCGGCCCGCACCTAAAATATCATAACCTCCGCAACGGAAAAAGGGCGGGCCCGAAGACCCGCCCCGGTATCCACGCGATCAGATCGTTCGCGGGTTTCTCCGCTTACCCAATTGCGCATCGTTGCCGTTGATCTCCTTGAGGAGGATCAATTCCGCATCCTCGCGGCCCATCGTCCCCATGCCGTAGACGCGCGGCGTCAATACCGCCAGGAACGCCAGCACCACCTTCGGATCGTACTGCACCCCACTATAGGCCTCTATCTCCTTCAGCGCATCCTTTGGCTCCAGTATCTCGCGGTACGAACGCCAGGATGTCATGGCCGCGAACGGGTCCGCCACGCTCAGGATGCGCGCTCCCAGCGGTATCGGCTCACCCTTGAGGCCATCGGGATATCCCATGCCGTTCCACCACTCGTGGTGGCCCCGGACCAGGGGCATCAGCTCCCAGTTGGGCCGGATCGCAGCCAGCATGTCCGCCGCGATGACGGTATGCCTCTTTATCATCTCCTTGTCGGCCGGAAGCATCCCGGTCGAGCCGTACGCGTCCTTCGAAAGGCTGCCGGCCACCTGGAGCATCCCGATATCCATGAGGTCCGCCGCTCTTTCGATGAGACGGATGTAGTCTCCGTCCAGTTCCATCTTGCGGGCCGTCTCCACCGCGTAGAACGAGACCCTCTTCCAGTGGCCTTTCATGTGCGGCATCTTGCTCTCCAGGCGGGAATGGAGGGCGAACGGTCAATAATGTCCCGAGTCCAGTAGAGCAAGTAACTCGATCTGTGTCAGTTGGTTGCTCTTCGTGGTGAGAGTGGGGCTGAATAGTTACGGCGGAGAAACACTCCTGCCGCAGTGCCTCGAAGGCCTTGTTGGGATCGTCGGCCAGGAGCTTGACCACCCCGTAGTCGTCGGCGCCGGCGATGGTGATGGCGCGGATGTTTATTCCCTCCCCGAGGAGGACCTCGGTAAGCCGCTCCAGCCTCCCGGGCTGGTTCTGGGCGAAGACGTTGATCTGCTTGGCCACCTTCAATCCCCCCTCACGTGCTCTCTCCTGTCCACCACCCGCACCGCCTTGCCCTCACTTGCCGGGAGCGAGCCCGGTTCGACCAGCTCGACCAGCGGGGTCACCAGCACCTCCTGCCGCAGTTCCACCATTATCCTGCGCCTGAGGCGGTTGAGCTCCCGCACCTCGCCATGCCATAGTTCGCCCGATACCTCCACCATCACGCGCATCTCGTCCATGGATCCCACGGTATCCAGGACGATCTGGTAGTTGGAGCCCACCCCCAGCGCCTCCAGGATCACCTTCTCCACCTGCATGGGAAAGACGTTCACCCCCTTGATGATGAACATGTCGTCGCTGCGGCCCTTGATGCGCGAGATGCGGCGGTGCGCCCTGCCGCAGGAGCAGGCGCCCGGGTAGACGGAGGCGAGATCGTGGGTGCGGTAACGCAGCAGGGGCATGCCCTCGCGGTTGAGCGAGGTGAACACGAGTTCCCCCTCCTCCCCCTCGGCCACCGGCTCCAGGGTCACCGGGTCCAGTACCTCCGCCAGGAAGCTGTCCTCCCATACGTGCATGCCGTCCTTGGCCGGGCACTCGAAAGCCACGCCCGGGCCGCACATCTCCGACAGCCCGTAGCTGTTGTAGGCGTCAAGGCCGTATGCTTTCTCCAGCCGGCGCCGCAGCGCCTCGGTGTGGGGCTCGGCGCCGATGATGGCTATGCGCAGGTCGGTGTCCGAGCGCGGATCCAGCCCCAGCTCGTTGAAAACCTCCAGGAGGTACAGGGCGTAGCTGGGGATGATGTGCATGGCCGTGGTGTGGAAATCGCGCATCAGTTGTATCTGGCGCTTGCTGTTGCCCGAGCCCGCCGGGATGACCATGGCGCCTATCCTCTCCGCCGCGTAATGAAACCCGAGGCCGCCGGTGAACAGCCCGTATCCCATCATGTTCTGGAAGACGTCGGAACGGCGTACCCCGACCATGTACATGCAACGCGACACCAGCTCCGCCCATGCCTCGATATCCCGGGCGGTGTGGAAGACGACCGTTGCCTGCCCCGAAGTCCCGGATGACGAGTGCATGCGCACGATGTCGTCCATCGGCACGGTGAGGAAACGGAAGGGGTCGCCGCCCCTGAGGGTATCCTTGTCCATGCAGGGCAGCCCGCGTATGTCGGCGGCCGACTTCACCCCGCCGGGGTCGAACCCCGCGTCGCGGAACCAGCCACGGAAGAAAGGGCTGCGAGAGCAGCGCTCCAGGGTCTCCCGCAGGCGCTGCAACTGCAGGGCCTCGAGGTCTTCCCTCCCCAGGAGCTCCATCTCCGGGTTCCAGTGCTTGTCGTCTGCGTTCACCAGTTTTTTCTACTCCTTACCTTACAGAGGATGCTTTATCCGGAGGTTCTTCTGCAATAAGTGTGGGTGGCTTTCACTCAGTCCGAGTGCCCCGTTCCAGACCCCTCGGTTTGACTTAACCATCCTCATCCTCCATTCACCCGCACTTATTGCAGAAGAACCGAACCGGATAACCTCCCGCTAGGTGATAATCCCAATATCCAGCCGCTTGCTCATTCCCTGATACCCAAATCTCACATTTTTCGATTTCCTTAACAAAGTCGGTTGGAGTCTCTACTGACGCTCTTTTCTTGCAAGTAGCCGACATGGCCTACCATTACCCTCAAGCAGCTAGAGAAGTGCCTTGCAACCAATCAAGCTAAACCATATTATTGCATTGTTAAACTCCGGATGATATATGAAGGAGCCTTTAAAAACATGGTAGCAGGCGCTGACCTTCGGTTTGCTAAGAATTACACGCTTCTAAAATCATTGGCTAACGAGGGCATCGGCTCTAATGCCGTGACCGATCAAATCGAAAAAGTTGTCCTTTCGTCCTTAAGCTACTTGCAACGATGTGTACGAGAACCTTTGCTATCAAAGGTTTCATCGAAATCATATTTTGCCTTTTCCAAAGGAAAGCGGTTGTCTCGCGCGGTAAATGAGTCACTATTCGTCGAGGACAGAAGTTATATTCAAGGCTTCATGACCAAGCTTCGCAATAACGGCTTAGGCAGCATGAATGCGGATGAAATAACTGCAGCCTGCTATTCTGCGGCAATGTCCTTTTGCTGTGCAATTGATCTCGCGAAGAGCGGAAACAAGAAATCCCCAGGTACATATTTTGAATACCTTATCGGTAATATTCTCAGTAAGTATCTTAGCAAGACTCCGCAAAAAGAAATAGAAGTCCTGAGTCTCGATAAACCGACGACACTTCCTACGGATTACATTTTTGATCTCGGAGCGGATCAAGCTCGTCTGCATTTTCCAGTCAAAACATCTACTCGTGAACGGGCAATACAGGTTTGGGCACATCAACGAATACTTGATGGAATCTATGGTGTCGATCAGATAAGGGGAATTCTTATATGTCTCGCAGAAACGAAACTGGAAACCAGGACCAGAGAGGTGGTCGAAATCTGTCTTCCTGAGCAGTGGAAAGTTTACCAATTGTTTATTTCCCAACTCAAGCGAGTATACTACCTTGACATACCCGAGAGATATGAACAGCTCTGCAAAGATAGGCCATCAATTGTCGTAAAATCCTTTGGTGAATTTTTCCGCGAATCCGAGGAAATCCTGTCATGACTGCCTTGGAGCCATTTTTCGGAACACCAGAAAATACGAATGGTTCTTTCTTGCATGTTTCTGTCTTATTATTCTGCTGACACCCGGTTTGCCGTTTCGCACAACCACAAAAAGATCTTCAACAATGAAGCCATAATTTTCTAATTCATTGATTACTTCAACGTGCGTGAGCCGCTGCCTATTTGCGCAGACTTCGTCTTGACACTTGACGATAAGTATTCCTTTAGGTTTGAGAACCCTCAAAGCTTCTCGTGATGCCGAGAAATAGAGATCGAGAACGGCTTCATGATATTTCTTTCCTGAATTAGTAACGGAGTTGTTCCTGTAGTAAGCCTCATAGTTTTGATGTCCTACGTGAGCCGTGCCGCCAGGAGTATGCATATAGGGCGGATCGAGTACCACGCAGTCAATAGCATTATCCTCGTAAGGCAGGTCTCTGCAATCTATCCCGGTCGCAATATCGGATCTTAATAATTCGTAGTCCTCTTCATCTACATACCTCCAGAAGACTCCTTTTCCATAAGTGACATCTGCGATTACGCTGCCTTTCGGCACATACAAATCCAATACCTTCGGGAATACATATTGGTTGTCACCGATATGAGCGCTAAAAACTAGCGCATTCGTAGCTATACCATTAGGGCTTTTCCGCCCGCTTTCCTTACAAGCAGACGTAATTTCTGTTGCCATATTATCCATACTCCATCCTTCTCCATATGCTGAGGTTTACTGTTTTTTCAGATATTGAATATTCTGGTATAACCTTCAATCGTACTGTTATATCAATCAATCTCCTTGTCATCGTTTCATAAAACTAGGTCGCGTATGCAACTCTCTGATATTTTCTGTCTCTCTCCGCAAAGACCTCCCTACCACAGAATAGCAGGTCGGTGTGACATTGCTGACTGATAGCCGAGCCAAAGGATGAATGAAGTTCGGGAGAAGCTCTACATCAATTTATTCTTGCGCGAACCTCACCGCCAGGTGGGGCCACAGTTCCTTGAAGCCCAGGCGCTTATAGAGGGCGATAGCGGCGGCGTTGTCGCGCTGTGTCTCCAGCCGCACGGTCTTGCCGCGCGCCGGGGAGGCGTTGCATACCAGGGTGCAGGCGGAGGCCGCGAATCCCCGGCGGCGCAGTTCCGGCACGGTATAGACTCCGCCGAGTTCATCCGCGCCCGGGGTTCCAGCCTCGATCTCGGCCTTGGCCACCGTCCTGCCGTCCCACCTGACCAGGGCGGCCGAACCTTCCTCCAGCGCGCGCCGCAACTGGGAGCGGATGATCCAGCCCTCGGCGCGGCTGCCCAGGAGTTCTTCCTGGAGCATCCCCTCCAGGGCCGCCAGGTCGTCCAGGTCTTCCTCGCCGGCCGCCACGGCCCCTCCCCAGCGGGGGATGAGTTCGCCCGGACGGAGCGCGAGGCTGACCTCCTCCTCGCGGTGCTCCACGGCCCGAGCCAGCCCCTCGACCGATGTCAGCAGCTCCTCCACCTCTTCCTCCGGCCCCGCCAGCACCTGCGGCGTGCCCCAAAGCGAGAGCGCTCTTTCCGCCAGCCCACGGGCGGCATCTCCGCGCGCGGCCAGCCTCAACATGCCCTGGTTGTTCTGGAACAGCAGGCCCCGGAGCCCTTTCGCGTCGCGGGCGGCGAGGAAGTTCCCCTGCTCCGCGAGGCCCAGGTCGAAGAGGCCCCAGCGGCGCAGGGCCCAGGCCATGCGCAGGTTGCGGACGGGGTCCCGCTCGAGAAAGGCGAGGGCCTCTTCCTCCTGTCCTACCCCTAACTCCTCTATGCGCAAGACCGGGCCTCCATGGTTCTTCTCCTCAGTCCGCGGCCGAGAACCGCAAAACGTACCGGGCCTTCACGGATCTCCCATACATGAATCGAGGCCGACAACAGGTAATCGCACGCTGCTCCCATAGTCAAGCCCCGGGGTCAGCCCCGGCGGACGGCGCCGGGCACACGCACGCCCGACCGGCAAACCGGGTGGTGGAAGAAGTGCCGGCCCGGAAGGGCTACGGGCCACGCGGGAGGCGGGTGGAGCCGGCGCACCGCTCTGCCCGCCGTCTCCGCATCTCCCGCGGGTAGCCTTACGGGTGGCGTCTTCTGCTAGAATGGAGGTGTGAACAGCGTGACAGAGCAGAGTGAGATATCCGATTTCGAATCGCGATACGCCTTCCCCTTCGACCGCTTTCAGCACGAAGCCATCGAGTACCTGTGCGGCGGGCGTTCCGTGCTCGTGGTCGCCCCCACCGGCTCGGGGAAGACGGTGGTGGCGGAATTCGCGGTGTGGCTGGCGGAGAGTGGCGGCAGCAAGACCTTCTACACCACTCCCCTCAAGGCCCTGAGCAACCAGAAGTACCGCGATTTCTGCGCCGTATATGGGCCCGAGAACGTGGGCCTCCTCACCGGCGACAACAGCATCAACGCCGAGGCGCCGGTGGTCATCATGACCACCGAGGTCCTGCGCAACATGATCTACGAGCGCTCCGACGCCCTCTACGGCCTGCGCTTCGTGGTCCTCGACGAGTGCCACTACCTCATGGACCCCTTCCGGGGAGCGGTGTGGGAGGAGATAATCATCCACCTCCCGGTGGACGTCAAGATAATCGGCCTCTCGGCCACCGTATCCAACTACCGCGAGTTCGGGGAATGGCTGAACGACCTGCGCGGGGACGTGGAGACCATCTATCACGACGAGCGGCCGGTGCCGCTGCGCCATTACTATATGATTGGCGGCATCATGGTCAACCTGCTCTCCGGACGCTCGCCCCAGGTGGTGGACGAGTACGAGAAGACGATGAAGAAGAGGGGCGGGGGCGGAAGGAGGCCCCGTACCAAGCACCTCATCCCGCGCCGCGCCGATGTAGTTTCACGCCTGCACAAATCGGGCATGCTTCCGGCCATCTACTTCATCTTCAGCCGCGCGGGATGCGACGCGGGCGTGACCCACTGCATGGAAGCCGGGGCCGACCTCACCACGCCGGAGGAGAAAAAGGCGATCGAGGAGCAGGTGCTCGCGCGCATGGCCTGGCTTCCGGAGGAGGATCTCAAGGTCTTCGCTTTCGACCAGTGGCTGGAGGCCTTGAAGATGGGCATTTCCTCCCATCACGCCGGGCGGCTTCCCATCTTCAAGGAGGTGGTGGAGGACCTCTTCGCCCAGGGGCTTGTGAAGGTGGTCTTCGCCACCGAGACCCTGTCGCTGGGCATCAACATGCCCGCCAAGACGGTGGTCATCGAGTCCCTCTACAAGTTCAGCGGAGAGAGCCACGAGTTCCTCACTTCCACCGAGTACACGCAGTTCACCGGCAGGGCGGGCAGGAGGGGCATAGACAAGGTCGGCAACGCCGTCACCCTCTACAACCCCATGGTGCAGTTCTCGCAGGTGCAGAAGCTGGCGGAGATGGAGAGCCTGCCCATCCGCTCCAGCTTTACCCTCTCCTACAACATGGCCGTGAACCTGCTGCGCTACAACGACATGGAGGCCGCGGTGCACCTCCTGAACTCCAGTTTCGCCCAGTTCCACGCCGACCGCGACGTGGTCAGGCTGGAGCGCTCGAAAGGGAAGATGGCGAAGAGGCTGCGCACCCACGAGAAGAAGGTGGCCTGCGAGCGGTGTGACGCCCTCGCATACTTCAAGCTTCGCGGCGAGGTCTCCCGCATGGAACGGGAGATGGCGGAAGAGCGCAAGCGCAGGAGGAAGGAGCTGGTAAACCGCGAGCTTGAGGAGCTGCTGGTGGGAGACGTCATCGTCCTGCACCGCAGGGGGGCGCGCCGCTCCGCGGCGGTGCTGGGCATCTCCGAGGACAAGTACGGCAACCCGCGCCTGTCCACCATGGACGACCGCGGCCATTTCCTCAAGGTATCCCACGGCCAGTTCCCGCTGCCGCCCCAAGCCATAGGGCACCTGGGCACGGCTTTCCTCCCCGCCGACAGCAAGGCCAAGGAGAAGAAACTGCGCCAGGCGCTGGCCGGCTTCCGCATCCCGCCCCCGCAGGACTGGGAGGGGGAACACGCCCTGCCCCACCGTGACGAGCTGGCTTCCGCCCGCGGGGAACTGGAACGCCTGGCCTGCCACGCCTGCGAGAACCGCGAGCAGTGCATGGAGGCATGCCGCCAGATGCAGAACCTCCAGGCGGAGATCGCGCGCATCGAATCGCAGATGGAGGCGCGCAGCGACGTCTCCTCGCGCAAACTCGCGGAGATCATGAGGGTGCTGGACCGCCTAGGTTACCTGGACGAGGACAAGCCAAACCATAAAGGCCTCGTGCTCAGCCGCATCTACAACGAATGCGACCTGCTGGTGGTGGAGTGCCTGCAGGAGGGGGTGTTCGAACCGCTCGACGCGGCGGAGACCGCCGCCTTCGCCTCCGTCTTCGTCTTCGAATCCCGGGAGGGGCCGGCCTCCCGCCGCGCCGGGGGACGCGGCAGGGGGCGCGAACCCGCCGCCCCCGTGAACATCCCTACCCCCACCCTGGAGGAAGCGGTGGCCCGGGCGCGCTCCCTGGAGGGGCGCATAAAGACCCTGGAAGCGAGGGAGAGGCTCGACCTCTTGAGGCCGCTGGATGCCGGTTTCGCGCGCGTGGTCTACGACTGGGCCCGCGGAGAGGACCTGGAGTTCATGGCTTCCAGCTATCCCCAGTACTCGGCCGGCGATTTCGTGCGCTCCATGAAACAGGTCCTGGACATCCTGCGCCAGATAAAGGATGTGGCCGAGGACCCCTACTTCGCGAGGAAGGTGTCCGGGGCCATGGACCTCATCCGCCGCAGCATCGTGGCCTATACCAGCGTGGTGGACGCCATGGAGGAGGAGCTGGTGATCTGAGAAGCGGGGAGCCGGCTACCGCCCACCAGGCCGTGCCGCCGCGTCCCCCCAGCCGTCTCGCGGTCTTTTTCCGGGGCATTTCCTGCCGGATACGGCGGTCGGGCCGCCACACCCGAAACCGGTCCTCTTTCGGACGTTGGACAAATCTGGAACATCCTTCGGGCGCCGGAATCGGCTCGCTTCCCTCTAACGCAGTCGGGCGGGAGATCTCCACGGCTGCTCGACTGGCAGGAAATACAAAACGTGGTGGAGGACGTCCATTTGTTGGTTCAAGACGATGCAAACAAATGCCGATATGTTACAATTGATTGGGTGTTTCCTTTATAAGGTAAGCGTGAAAAAGGTGGACAAGGGGGCCAGGATATGAAGAGGATCATGTTTATCGCCCTCCTATGCTTTCTCATGTCCGGCTTGCTGGTCGGATGGGCCTGGGCGCAGGGAGAACAGCCGCCGGCGGGCGCGGAGACCGCGGAGACGGCGGCGGAGGAAGTGGTGCAGGGGCCGGTGAAGCCCAACTTCATGTGGGGCGACTACAAGTACACCCTGAGGGGCGTCTCGCCCTCGTCTGACATCGACCCCCAGAGCGTGATCATGAACTGGTTCACCCCCGACCTCTACAACGCGAACTGGAGCGCGGCCAACTACGTCCACCTGTATATCAGCATCGACTGGCTTACCAACGACCGCTCGCTCGACTACATGCCCGTGCAGTTCATCCTGCGCAGCGGCGGCCGCTCGTTCATCCTCTTCGGGAAGGCCAACTCGAGCCAGTCCTACCTCTGGAGGCGCGGCAACCACTACGAGAACGACGTGGGGGCCCGCTATCCCGACCACCCGGGCGACGACGCCAAGGTCTTCTTCACCTTCGACACCAACGGGGCGGCCATCGACGTCAACAGCGCCTACATAGAGGTGAGGGGGATACTGGAGGTATGGAACTGGGACCTGGACAGCATCCTCTACACCAATGAAGCGGACTATTTTCACCACTGGCATCGCCCTGGCAGTTCCTACTTCACCTACACCAACATCGCCAATATGAACCTGAGGGACATATTGTCGCCGCAGTAAGCAACCAGTCGGCAACGGGGCGGGCGCAAGGCCCGCCCCGTTTTTCTTGGTGGTTCTTCTACGCAAAGTATGGGCGAGTGGAGAATGAGGATGGTCAACTCAGACCAAGGGTGCCTGGCACCACTCGAGGCGAACGCATGGATACGGTTTCAACCGTCAACGTAAGACCGTTATGCGCCGAAACAACATATGATAGAAGCGGAGGATGCTTCGGCAGAGGCATCAGGGCAAGGAGAGAGCGCCGGATATGGAGCTCGAGCGCCGGCTGGCCGGGATCCTCACCGTCCTGGCGGTGGTGGCCATCCCCTCGACTGCTTTCATCATCCACCTCCCGCACGGACAGGAGATGGACCACTCGGTGCTGTACCTCGCCCTGGCGGCCCTGGCCGTTCTCGTGACGGTGCAAAACATGATCCTCTTCTACCCCAGCAAGCACGGCAGGCTGTTCCCCCGCGTCCCGCCCTTCTTCATCGGCATCGTGATCTACTACTTCATCGTCTGCGTGATGATATTCTTCAGCGGCGGCCTGGACAGTCCCCTCTATTACGCTGCGCTCATCGGTCCCATCGTCGTCGGGATAACCTTCGAGCTGCCGCTGGCCTACGCGAGCACCTCTACCCTCGGCCTGCTATACCTGGTGGTGGTCTTCACCTACGGCGATTTCCGTCCCGAGCAGGTGCAATCCCTGGCTTTCAACGTGCTCTACCTCTATCTGGCCTGCCTTCTCGCCAACCGCCTGGCCCTTGAGCTGCGCCGCCAGATGCAGTCGAAGGACGAGGTGGCCAACCTGGGGGATTTCATCCGCAGGCTGGAGAAGGCCAAGTCCGAGTTCGTATCCATGGTCTCCCACGAGCTGCGCACGCCCCTAACCTCCATACACGGCTTCAGCGAGATCCTGGCCAGCAAGGACATGGGGCCGGAAAAGAAACAGGAGTTCTACCGCATCATCCTCAACGAGTCGGAACGCCTCTCCCGCCTCATAACCAACCTGCTCAACCTGTCCAAGATCGAGGCGGGCATCGAGTTGAACCGGGAGATGGTGAACATCGCCGACCTGGTGGAGGAGGACATGGAGTTCTTCCAGTCCCAGACCGGCGAGCACGAGCTGAAGTACCTGGGGAGTGGGCAGCTGCCGCAAGTGTACGGCGACCAGGACCGCATCCACCAGGTGGTCAAGAACCTGCTCTCCAACGCCATCAAGTACTCCCCGGACGGCGGGCCGGTCGAGGTGGAGACCGGCGTGGAGGGCAAGTACGTGACCATCTCCGTGACCGACCACGGCATAGGCATCCCGCCCGACGAACTCCCGCACATCTTCGAGCGCTTCCGCCGCGTCGAGAACAAGGAGCTCTCGGGCATCACCGGGACGGGCCTGGGCCTGGCCATCGTCAAGCACCTCGTCGAGCTGCACGGAGGCAAGATAAACGTTCGCAGTGAGCCTGGGCAGGGAAGCACCTTTACCGTCTTCGTTCCCATAAGGGGGGTGTGAGAGGGCATGTACAGACAGAACCTCATGCGCATGCTGGGGGGGCTTATCTGGATAGCGGTCCCCATCATCTCCCTCATGCTCCTGCTCCTCCCCCACGAGGTTACCATCGAGAACGAGATCGCGCTCATCCTCCTCTTCTGCGTTCTGCTCGTCAACTTATCCGCCATGCTGCTGCTCTTCAAGGAAAGGCTGCTGAGCCAGCGCTTCGGGCTGCTGATGAGCATCTACGCCTTCCTGCTCGTCGCCCTCATCTGTGCCGCGATCCATTTCACCGGAGGCGTACGGAGCCCCCTCTTCTCCCTCCTGCTCCTGGCCGCCGCCTTCAGCACCAGCCTCTTCTCCTCGTTGAGAGCCGCGGTTCTCATCTCCTGCTTCGCGGCCGGGGCCTACCTGGCGACCGTGGTGGGATTCTCGGAGCTTTCTTCCAGCGATACCCAGTTGATATGCGCGCAGGTCTTCTTCCTCCTGCTTGTATCCTTCTTCATCAACCGTTTGAGCGTCGAGAGCCGCGAGCAAGCCCAGGAAAGGGCCAAGGCGATGGAGGAACTGCGAGCCCTCTCCCAGATGGACCGCGCCGCCTCCAGCTTCGTATCCGCGGTGAGCTTCGAGATGCGCACCCCGCTCACCTCCATCCTGGGTTTCAGCGAGATGCTGGTATCCAAGCGGGTGGAGCCCGGCAAGGAAAGGGAATACGTGGAGATCATCTCCAGGGAGGCGGACAACCTCTCCAGGCTGGTGGAGGACCTGCTGGACATATCCCGCCTGGAATCGGGCAAACTGCAGTTGAACCGCGAGGTCACCAGCCTCGACCGTCTGATGGAGATGAGCCTCCCCGTGCTCGAGCAGGTATGCGACCCCTCCCGCATCGTCGTGAACATCCCCGCGGACCTGCCGGGCGTCATGGTCGATCCGCAGCGCATGAAGCGTGTCTTCGACTCGGTGTTCGGTTACATCGTGAGGAGATCCGGGAAGGGCACGGAGGTGAGGGCCTCGGCGAAGACGGAGGGACACGAGGTGGTCATCACCCTCAACACCCGTAACCGCGAAGCCGCCTCGCTCCCCCAGAACGGCAGCCGCATCTTCCCGCCCCTGGGCACGCCCGACAAGGAGGACCTGGAGCTGGCTATGGCCCGCAGGATCGTGCTCTCGCACCGCGGAAGCATCAACCTCATCCAGACCTCGGGAGGGTGGTTCACCATCGTGCTGCGCCTGCCCGAGCTGGCGGCTCGCGACTTCGTGACGGCGCCGTCCCCATCCTGGTCATAGGCGCCGCGGCGGCGATCCTCGTGGTGTTCGTGTTCAAGGTGGTGAAGGCCCCGGTGGACGTGACCATCCGCCTCTGAAGAGGTCAAAAGGGGCGGAGATGCAACATCTCGCCCCTCTTGAGCAAGAAGTCCCGAACCGACTTCCCTTCACCCCCATGGCCTCGGCCTTCCCGCCCATACGATGCTTCACATACGAAAGGGTCACCCCACTCGCAGCCCTGGCTCTCCCGGGCGCAAAGCCCCGCGGACGGGGAAGTTCACCTCCGCTCTTCTTCGGGGCCGGTCTCCTCCGCGGATACCTCTACGCTGAGGAAAGACCCCGACGTGGCGAGCCCGCCTAGCTCGAAGACGCCATGGAAAAACTATTTCTTCGCCGGCTTCTTCGCCGCCGCCTTCTTCGCCGGCTTCTTCGCCGCCGCCTTCTTCGCGGGCTTCTTCGCCGGCTTCTTCGCCGCCGCCTTCTTCGCGGGCTTCTTCGCCGCCGCCTTCTTGGCCGGCTTCTTCGCCGCCGCCTTCTTGGCGGGCTTCTTCGCCGCCGCCTTCTTGGCCGGCTTCTTCGCCGCCGCCTTCTTGG